>JAHEEL010000014.1 GCA_024640745.1 Actinomycetes bacterium | reverse complement strand
GAGGATTGCCGGGCCGCCGGCATTGGTCACGATCGCGACACGGTTGCCCTGCGGTAGCGGCTGGTTGGCCAGCAGCGAGGTGACGTTGAAGAGATCGACCATCGTATCGGTGCGGATCGTTCCCGACTGCTCGAACAACGCATCCACGGCGACGTCGAGACTGGCCATCGAGCCGGTGTGGCTGCTTGCAGCCCGGGCACCCGCCCGAGAGCGACCGGATTTCACGACAACGACCGGCTTGTTCCGGGCCACGCGCCGTGCAATACGCCCGAAGCGGCGCGGGTTTCCGAACGACTCCGCGTAGAGCACGATCACGTCGGTCATCGGATCGTCCTCCCAGTAGAGGAGCAAGTCGTTGTGGCTGATGTCCGCCCGATTGCCGAGCGAGACGAACGTCGAGATGCCGATGTTCAGGTCCTCGGCCTGCTTCAGAATGGCGAGACCCAGTGCGCCGCTCTGGCTGGCCATGGCGACGTTGCCCGGCGGGGGAAACGTCGGACCGAACTGGCCGTCGAGGCGGACCGCCTCATCGGTGTTGACGATGCCCATGCAGTTCGGGCCGATCATGCGCATCCCGTAGCGACGGGCCATCTGCACCAGTTCGCGCTCAGCGGTGTCACCGCCGTCCCCGGTCTCTCCGAAGCCGGCGGTGATCACAACCACACCGCGGACACCTTTGCGCCCGCATGATTCCACCGCTTCGAGCGTGAGATGCGCCGGGACCGTGATGATGGCGAGATCAACCGACTCCTCGATGTCCATGACCGACGGGTACGCCTTGACGGCGTGGACAAAGGCGGCGTTCGGGTTCACGGGGAACACCGGTCCGGTGAAGCCATGCGCGAGCAGATTCCCGAACAGCCGACCCCCGATCGACTGGTCGTTGCGGCTCGCGCCGATGACGGCAATCGACTTGGGATGCAGCATCGGCATGAGCGATGCCGTGACCGACCGCTTCTCGTGTTCCCATTCCGCCTCGCGAGCCTCGAGGGAGTACTCGATCGGGTACTCGACCCGATAGACGCCCTCACCGAGCTGCCGGACCAGCTTGTAGCCAGAGTTTCGGAAGATGCGCATCATCGCCCGGTTGTCATCGAGCACAAAGGCCTCGAACTCGGTGATTCCCTGGAGCCGGGCATATACGGTGAGGTGCTGGAGGAGGAGCGATCCGACGCCGCGGCCCTGGAAGTCATCCTGGACGAGGAATGCGACCTCGGCGACCCGCTTGTCGCCTTCGCTCTTGTCGAGGAGGACGTCGTAGCGCCCGACGGCAACCATCTCGTCGTCTTGAATCGCCACAAACGCCATGCGGTCCTCGTAGTCCACATTGGTGAAGTGGCGAAGCTCGTCCGGGGTCAGGTCGGTCTTGACCTGGAAGAACCGCCGATAGACGCTCTCCGGCCCGACCCGTTGGAAGAACCGGTGCTCGCGTGGAGCATCCTCCGGCTTGATCGGCCGCAAACGGATGGCCCGCCCGTCGCGGAGCAGGACGTCGAACTCAAACTCGCTGGGGTATTCGGCCACTGGTTCTCCCAAGGAATCGCGCACCCACAGCGTACCGGGATCGACGGCTCGTGCGTTCGGCGCTGCTCGTCACCTCTACGGGTCGATCGCCTTGATGTGGGTCACGTGCCGCTTCTCGTGAACGAAGCCCCGATGCTCTGGGATGCGGTTCGCTCCGGTTGGGTTCTCGGAAGCGTCGATGCGGCCATGGCGTGATCGCAGGACATCCGGTCGACTCATTCGGTCGGTGGCGGCAAACCCCGACCACAGCTCGAGGACCGCCACGATGGGCGCGAAGGACGCCCGGCAGGGCGGTGTCGGCGCCCTCGCCGTCAACCCTGTTGCTCTTTGTCCGCTCGATTGATCCGGTAGCGCAGGACGAACGGTGCGGACGCAAGCCCCACGAACGCCAACACCCCGGCGATCTCGACCACGCGCCGGTGCGCGATGGATTGGGCATCGACACCGAGCAGTGAGGCGATCGAGCCGACGAGCAGCGCGAGGATCAGCGCGATGGCGATCGCGGCGAACAGCCAGGCCACATAGCCGAGGGCGAGTTTCCAGCCCGCGGCGTCGGGATTCACGGACCGCTGACGAACCGGATGCTCAGCGGATAGCGGTAGAACTCACCCCCGGCCGCCTTGACACCGGCGATGATCATCACCACGAACGCGAAGATCCCGACGACGACGATCAGCAGGAACCCGATGAGCACCAGCATCAGCGCGACAGACGCAACGATGTAGATGATCAGCGACAGCTGGAAGTTCAACGCCTCGCGGCTGTGGTACTCCACGAAGGGATCGTCATCGCGTTTCACCAACCAGATCACGAGCGGGGCGATGAATCCGAATCCGATGAGGGGAACGAGATGCGCCGCGGCGGCCCACCCCCGCGAATCGGAGGGAATGGGTTCGGGGACCGCTGGGTAGTCGTTCGTCGTCACGGCAATCCTTTCGGCGTTTCCCGCAGCATACCGAGGCACCGCGGGGGGTAGGGTCGTGTTGCAGCCGCAACTCAGTTCGCGAACGTGAGGGCCTGACGCCCCGCCCACCGCGAGGCCACGCGAGCGTAGGCGGTGCGCGATGCGACGCTGTCGCCGCGCTCGAGCGCCTCGAGGCTCTCGCGCACGTCGGATGCGGACTCGTCGAAGGTCAGCTCTCCGTCGGAGAAGTGCGCGGCAACCGTGTCGTAGTCCAGTTCGAGCATCGAGCCTGCCGGGAATTCCGCAAGCCACCGTTCGAGGTCTCGAACCTGATCGATGACGGGTTCTGCGAACCCGGCCCCATCGAGAACACGAATTGCCCAGCCGACACGATCGATTGCGTCGCCGAGATTCGTTCGATACCGGATCCCGAGCCCATCCGGACGGTCGTAGATCTCACGCTCGGACGGGCTGAACGCGCCGAACCAGCGCAGCGGCACGTGCCAGGGAGACGTGAGGATGTGGCTGCGTCGGTTCGGACCGCGAAGTTCGGCGAGTTCGCGCTTGAACGACTCGCGTTCGTCTTCGTCGATGAGCGCAATCCTCGGATAGGTCGCCGTGAATGCGAGCGCACCTTCGATCATGCGCAACCACGCGTTGCGGGGGCAGACGAAGTCGATACCGTGCCACGTCGTACGGAAGGCATCCTCTCGCAGTGACTCGCTCCACATGAACCTGCCGTCCGAGTGGATCGCCGAATGTGAGGAACGGGCAGCCGCGTGGGATTCCTGTTCGATGCCGTCGTGCTCGACGTAGACCCGCAGATAGGAGGTGCTGATCATTGCGCGATGGTACCGGCGCGTACCGGCTGACGCCGGTCCGTTGGCAGTTTCCGGAGGAAACGGCAGCGTGCCGCTTGCGGCACGCCTCGACGCGTACCGGCTGATGCCGGTCCGCGACACCCCAAACGTCGGCGGACACAGCACTAGAATTCCAAACGCACCTCGAGCGGTGGCGTAACCGCTGCATCGAAAGGAGCTCCGTTGGGAGTATTCGAAGCGATCGGCACCGAAGCGCATGAAGAGGTGTTGTTCGGTGCAGACCGCAGCAGCGGTCTCCGAACGATCATCGCCATCCACGACACGTCCCTCGGTCCCGCCCTCGGCGGGACTCGCTTCTATCCGTACCAAGACGAGGCGGAAGCGCTGCGAGACGTGCTCCGTCTTGCCAAGGGCATGACCCTCAAGTCTGCGGCAGCCGGTCTCGACCTCGGCGGCGGCAAGGCCGTCATCATCGGTGACCCGGCCGAAATCTGGAGCGAGAACCTCATCCGGTCCTACGGCCGGACCATCGATTCGCTTGGCGGGCGCTACATCACCGCCGAGGACGTCGGCACGACTGTTCGAGACATGGTCCTGATCTCGCAGGAGACGCCGTGGGTATCCGGGCTGCCGATCGAAGACGGTGGCTCCGGCGACCCTTCTCCGGCAACGGCTCGGGGCGTCATCGCCGCAGTCCGCGCCATCGGTGAACGGCTCTGGGGGGCGGGCAACCTCCAGGGGCGCCGGGTGGCCGTCCAAGGGATCGGAAAGGTCGGCATGGATCTCGTCCGACGTCTCACCGACATGGGCGCCGAGACGGTTGTCACCGATCCGAACGCCGACGCAGTGACGTTCGCGGTCGAGACCTACGGTTCGAAAGCGGTGTCTCTCGACGACATCTACGACATTGAGTGCGATGTCTTCTCCCCGTGTGCCCTCGGCGCCACCCTCAACGCGAGCACGATCCCGCGACTGCGGTGCTCGGCGATCGCCGGATCGGCCAATAATCAGCTCGCGTTCGACGGCGACATCGAGCTCATCGTCGATCGGGGCATCCTCTACGCGCCGGATTTCATCGTCAACGCAGGGGGGGTCATCAATATCGCCGTAGAGACCGACGGCTACTCACCCGAGCGGGCCGCGACGATGGTGGACCGAATCTACGACAACCTCGCGGCGGTCTTCGATACGGCAGATCGCGACGGCGTCAACCCGCAGGTCGCCGCGCTGCGGGTCGCGCAGGCCAGAATCGACCAAGCGGGAGGCCGGCGATTCAGAGGCCGGTCCGAAGAGCAGTGAAAGGAGCGGCGTGACCCTAGGACTCGATCGAATCATCGACCACGGCGCACTCGGCCTGGACAACGACGACCTCGTGGACCTGTACCGCAAGATGCTCATCTCTCGGAAGCTCGACGACAAGATGTGGGCGCTCAACCGGCAAGGCCGGGTCCCATTCGTCGTGTCGGTCTCCGGCCACGAGGCGACGCAGATCGGCGCCGCTGCCGCGCTCGATCCAGCCCGGGACTGGTCACTCCCCTACTACCGCGACATTGCGTTCAATATCGGCCTCGGCGTCTCCCCGAAGGATGTGTTCATGGGAGTCTTCGCCAAGGCGGCCGATCCCGCGTCCGGAGGCCGCCAGATGCCCAACCACTGGTCGGAACCCGATCTCAACCTCTTCACGCACTCGTCGGTCATCGCTACCCAGTACCCGCACGCAGTTGGCGTGGCCTACGAGCTCAAACGACGGGGCAGCGAGGGGGTCGTGTACGTCTCGGGTGGCGAGGGATCCACCTCAGAGGGTGATTGGCACGAAGCGCTGAACTTCGCCGGGATCCACAAGCTGCCGGTGGTGTTCTTGATTCAGAACAACCTCTATGCGATCTCCGTCCCGGCAGTAGACGAGGTGGCCGGCCAGGTCGCCGACCGCGCAGAGGGGTATGGGATGAAGGGCGTGGTCGTCGACGGCAACTCCGTCCTCGCGATGTACGGCGCTGCGCAGGCTGCCGTTGCACGTGCTCGCGCCGGGGAGGGTCCCACGCTCATCGAGGCGAAGACCTACCGCTACTACGCCCACACGTCCGACGACGACGACAAGCTGTACCGAACACGTGAAGAGGTCGAGCTATGGCGCAGAAAGGATCCCATCCCCGCCTTCCGGCAGTATCTCGTCGAGCACCGCGCGCTCAGCGCTGAAGCCGAATCGCGGCTCGACTTCGAGGTCGATGCGCTCATCAACAACGCTGTGGCGGCGGCCGAGAACGCACCCGACCCAACGGATGCGACCGGCCAGGTGTACGTCGAGCCCATCGTGCCGACGATCCCGGTCGAGACGGTCGAGCAGGAGGCGATCGGAGAGTCGATCAACCTCATCACGGCGATCAACCGGACGTTGCACTACGCCATGGGTCGCGACCCGAACACCGTCATCTTCGGTGAGGACGTTGCCGACCCGAAGGGGGGCGTGTTCAAGGCGACGGCAGGGCTCACCGAAGCCTACGGAGCAGACCGCTCATTCAATGCGCCGCTCGCCGAGTCCGTGATCGTCGGCCTCGGCGTGGGCATCGCGGCCACCGGCACGAAGACGATCGCCGAGATCCAATTCGCCGACTTCATCCATCCGGCATTCGATCAGATCGTCTCGGAGGTCGCCCGGATTCGATACCGCAGCAACGGCCGCTGGGCCTGTCCAATCGTGATCCGAACGCCGTACGGCGGAGGGATCCACGGCGCTCTCTACCACTCGCAGTCGATCGAAGCCTTCTACGCCCATGTTCCGGGACTCAAGATCGTCACACCGTCGACGCCCGCCGACGCCAAGGGCCTCCTCCTCTCCGCCATCGACGATCCGGACCCGGTGCTGTTCCTCGAGCCGAAGAAGCTCTATCGGCTTGCCGTCGGGCCGATGCCGGAGGGCGATCATCGCGTCCCGATCGGTCAAGCGGCGCTCCGCAGAATGGGAGACGACCTGACGATCATCTCGTACGGTGCGATGGCCCACTTCTCCGTGGAAGCGGCCGATCTCCTTGCCAAGGAGGGCATCAATGTCACCGTCCTCGACCTCCGCTCTTTGCGCCCGCTCGATTGGCCGACCATCGAAGCGGCGGTCAAGCGGACGAGCAAGGTCCTGATCGTCTACGAGGACAACGAGTTCCTCGGCTACGGCGCCGAGGTCTCGGCACAGATCTCCGAGAATGCGTTCGATTGGCTCGATGCTCCGGTCCGCCGGTACGCCTCACCGGACGTCCCAACGTTCCCCTATGCGGCTTCGCTCGAAGAGCAGATCATTCCGAACGTCGAGGGCATCGTTGAGCGGGCCCGTGCGCTCGCTGCCTTCTGATCATCCGGACTCAGCGGCGGAGCTTCTCGAGGCGTGCGGCCATGCGCTTGTGGATCCGGTCGTATGAGGGCGGCGGGCCCTTCTGCAGCGTCTTGCCGTCGAGGTACACGCAGTCGGCCTGTCCGCACGCGATCATCGCCGATTGCTCGCTCGTGTCGTAGCTCTCGAACACCACATCGTCGCCGAGCGAAGCAGCCGCCCGCTTCGCCCGCTCGTAGATCAGGTTCTGTACTGGACACCAGCCGTTGATGTAGGCCGCCACCGTGACCTTGCCGGCGACCGGCATCGGTCTCGGGCCGCGCTCGATCCATCGGGGTGGCACCGCGTCGTCGGTGAAGGGCTTCCAAACCAGCACCGCCATGCCCTGGCGATCGACCGACCGGTAGCCGTGCCTCTTGAACCACTTTGCCCTCATCCAGAACGGGAGCACCACGCCCCATGCCGCTATGCCCTTGGCACCAAGTGCAACGGCGTCGCGCTCCGCTGCTTCGAGCAACGCCGCTCCGACGCCGTGGCCCTGCTGGTTCCCGACTCCTTCCTCGTGGCCGTGGACCCAGACGCACAGGATCATGTAGAGGTCGGACCCAAGCGCCGTTGAATGCTCGATCGGCAGATACTGAATCATCCCAACCGGGCGACCACGACCGTCGAGCGCGAGCTTGACGCGCAATCCGCGATCGCGCATCTTCCCGTACCAGCGGCGCTTGTGACCTCCTGCTTCGGCCATCTCGTCCGACCAGTCTTCGAGACAGCGGAAGTAGGTTCCCTCGTAGTCGGGCGAGAGATCGACGATCTCCATCGGTCGCTCCTCTCGATTCCGATCCTACGCCGTCGCGTAGAGTGGCACCATGGCCAGAGCAGTCATCGTCCGGCCGGCGCGTCTCTCGGACCAACCGGCGATTGCCGGGTTCACCCGGGAGACGTTCACATGGGGCGATTACGTTGCCGACGTCTTCGAAGGCTGGCTCGACCGAGACGACACCCACGTCATCGTTGCAGTGGACGAAGCCGATCGTCCGATCGCCGTCGGTGCGGTGCGGATGCTGTCGCCGATGGAAGCCTGGTACTCAGCGGCTCGTGTTGCTCCAGAGCATCGGGGGCAGGGCATCGCCGCGGAGGTGTCAGCATCGCTGCGGACGTGGGCTCGCAACGCCGGGGCCGTCGTTGGTCGCCTCCTGGTCGAAGACTGGAACACGACCGCAATCCGCCATGTCGAGAAGACCGGCCCGCGTCGAGTGGCATCGTTCGTACGGTGCACAAAGCCCGTCGGCGACGCATCACCTTCGCCTTCCGGAAACGGTGGACGCCGGCTCCCTTCGAAGTTGCGCGCTCGCCGGGCAGGATCAACCGAGGCGCAGCCCGCCTATGCCTCATGGTCCGTCGGAGAGCTCGGGCGAGCCTCGCGAGGGCTCTTCGGGGTCCACTGGGCGTTCCGGAGGCTCACCGTCGCAGATCTGGAAGCTGCCGCACGTGGCAGCGCATTCTGGGAGATCGGCGCGGGCTGGGCGCTCGCCGCACCGGAGTCGGATGCCCGCTTCGAGGTCGCCTGGCTCGAAACGCGAGAAGAGGATGCCGGTGATCTCTTTCGCTCGCTCGTCGACCTCGCCATCGGCTCAGGAGCCGAGTCGATCGGGATCTGGATCCCGAGTACCCACTGGATCACCCGGCTCGCCCGTGGCCTCGGTTTCGAGACCGCCCTGATGCACGTCTACGCACGCGAGATCTGAGGAGAGAGCCGAAGAACCGAGACCAGAGACCGTTTCCGGTCTCGTGTCTCGTGTCTCGTGTCTTCCGTCCTGCTACTTGCCACTTGCTACTTGATCTTGTCCCAATACACCTCGATCGGGTGTACGACCTCTACGTCGGGTGGGACGTGAGCCCTCAGTTGCATCTCGCATCCCGGGTTTGGTGATGCAACGACCGCAACTCCGGCGCCGGCGATTTGATCGGCTTTGATCCGGCCGAGTTGGTCCGACACGTCGGGGTGGGTGAGCTGGTAGGCCCCAGCCGCACCGCAGCACATGCCGGCGGGGTCGATCTCGATGGGAACGCAGCCGGCCGCTCCGAGAATGGCACGAGGCGCCTCCACGATGCGCTGGGCGTGCCGGAGATGGCAGGGATCTTGGATTCCGATCGGCACGTCGCCCTCGATCACCGGGAGGAGACCTTCGGTGAGGAGTTGCGCGACGAACTCGTTGGCGTCGACCACGCGATCGGCGACCTTCGCCCCGCCATCAGCCCAGTGGCGGTAGCCCTTCATGTGCGCGCTGCAGCCTGCCGAGTCCACGACGATCCGGTCGTATCCCTCGAAGGCCTCGGCGTTCCGCTCGGCCAGTCTCGCCGCGTCGTAGACAGCGCCCTCATGGGCCGCAAGGGCTCCGCAGCAGGTTTGATTCGGCGGCGCGACCACCCGGTAGCCGGCGGTGCGAAGCACCTGAATCACCGCAATGTGCGTCTGCGAGTACCAGGCGTCCATGACGCAGCCGGACAGAAGCGCAACAGTCCCGATCGGGGTGCCGTCCGGCAGCCATTCGCGCCCCGCCGCGGTCGGAACGGGGATCGGGATCGGACGAAGGGCGGCAGCCTTGCGAAGCGGTCCGGAACCAACCGACGCGAGGCCCGCGCGCTGAGCGAGACCGACTGCCGCGGAAGCAAGCGCAACCAGCACCCGGGATCCGATGAGCCGGCCGAAGAGCACCCTCCTGCCGATGGTTGGTGCATCCGGGCGGTGGGCGGCGACCTCGCCCCTCGCGCCCTCCATCATGCGCCCGAACGGGACGAGCGACGGGCACGCGGTCTCACACGCTCGACACTGGAGGCAGAGGTCCATGATCTCGGCGAACCTCCCGTCGAGAGGAGCCCGACCACCGGCTACCGCGCGCATTGCGGCGATCCTTCCGCGCGGCGAGGCCGATTCATCACCCGTGAGACGGAAGGTGGGGCATGCGGGAAGGCAGAGGCCGCAGTCGATGCAGGAGTTGAGTTCGTCGGCCGTCGGGGCCCAGTCGGTCACCCAAGCCATCAGAGGCGCCCAGGAAGGATGGAAGGGTTGCAGATGCCTGCCGGGTCGAAGGCCGCCTTGATGCGCCGCTGGATCTCGATCGAGGGGGGAGGGGTGCCCCACGGATCGATGCGGTCGTCGGCACCGGCGAGAACCACCAAGGCGCCGGACACCGACTCGGCCCAGGCGCGGGCGGCGCCGACACCGGCGACGTCGAGAGCGTCGATTCCCGCCGACACGATGCCGACGCCATGCTGGGCGATCCAGCGCGTTGCGCCGATGCGCTGCACCCATCTGATCGCTTCCTCGACGCAGGCGGCCGGCACCCGCATCTCAACCCGCACGGGATCGGTGATCGGCTCGGGCCACGCGAGGTTCGGGGAGGCGCGCCCTCCGATCGCCACGGCCTGGGCCGCCACCTGGTTTGCGCTGCCGCCGAGATAGAGCGATGCACCGTCGGGTGTCTCCAGCACCGCCAGGGGCCGGTAGGTCCTTCGGTAGGCAGCCGCGGCGTCGTCGACGCGCACGGTGGAAACCGCGAGCGGCCGCGACCAGAGCTTCAGCGTCACTTCGCCGATCAGCCCGAGGCTGCCAAGCGATCCGGTCACGAGGCGTGCCATGCCGTAGCCGGTCGACGACTTGACGACCGGGCTCCCACCGGTAACGACCTTCCCATAGCCCGTAGCCATCCGCACCTGGAGTACTCGATCGCGGGTGGGTCCGTAGCGGAGCCGGCGATAGCCGGACGCTCCTGCTGCGAGGACTCCCCCGATGGTTGATCCGGCCGCCGTCTCGGGCAGCACCGCGGTCTGGCTTCGTTCCGCGATCTCGGATTCGAGATCGTCGACCGGCAAGCCGGCACCGACGATCACGGTCAGGTCGTCGGGCCGCCAGTCAATGATCGACGCAAGGCGGGTCGTGGTGACAATCAGATCGGCCGCCGCCGGAGCACCCGTTTGCCGCCGGTTCCCGCCGCCGCGGAACGTGGTCGGAATGCCGGCGTCCGCCGCGGCGGCGAGTACGGCAGCCGCCTCCTCGATCGAGGCCGGGGCCACCACGTAGGCAGCATCGGCATCGACCGTCTCGTCACGGAGGCGTTCGAACAACTCGCGGGTGACCGACCGCAGCGCCGTCACGAGCTCGGCCGATCGAAACATCGGGCGCCGTCCGGAAGGACTTTGCCCGGATTCATCCTCCGGGCCGGATCGAAGGCTTGGCTGATCCGAGCCTGTGCGTCGAGGTCGACATCGGTGAAGACTTGGTCCATCAGGTCCCGCTTCTCGAGGCCGATTCCATGCTCGCCACTCAAGGTCCCCCCAGCGGCGACGGCAACGCAGACCATCTCGTGAGCAGCTTCCACGACGATGTCGGTCATGCCCGGCTGCGACGCGTCGTACGAGACCAGCGGATGCAGGTTTCCGTCGCCGGCATGGAATACGTTCATCAAGCGGATCCCGTAACGGTCGGCGATCGCATAGATCTCTCCGAGGACATCGACGAACCGCGTGCGCGGAACCACGGTGTCGTTGAGGTAATAGTCGGGAGCGGCCTGCGCGATCGCCCCAAAGGCAGATTTGCGGCCCTTCCAGAGCAGGGCCCGCTCGTCCTCGTCCGAAGCGACGCGCACGTCGGTCGCACGGTTGCGAACAGCGATCGATCGAATGACACCGGCCTCCTCCGCAACGCCGTCGGCGTGGCCGACGACCTCGGCGAGCAGGACCGCATCGGCTTCGACGGGCAGACCGGCGCTCACGAAGTTCTCGATCGCCACAATCATCTCGTGGTCCATCATCTCCAGTGCGGCAGGAACGAGACCGGCACCGATGATGTCGGAGCCTGTGCGCGCCGCATCGTTGATGTCATCGAACGCGATCAGCATGGTGACTGTCTGCGGTGGGTTCTCGGTGAGCCGGACGAGCAGTTGTGTGACGATGCCGAGGGTTCCCTCCGATCCCACCATCAAGCCGCGCAGGTCGTAGCCGGGCGGATCCGGCGCTGCTCCGCCGAGCATCAGAATCTCGCCGTCCGCGCTCACCACCTCGACGCCAAGCACATGGGCGACCGTCGACCCTTCGGCGAGACAGTGCGGACCGCCTGCGTTCGTGGCGGCATTGCCGCCAATCGTGGAGGCCTGCTGCGATGACGGATCCGGCGCAAAGTGGAGATTGCGACCAACGAGGGCATGGGAGAGGTCGAGATTGATCAGTCCGGGACCGACGAGTGCCGTCCGCCCGACCTCGTCCACCATCACGATTTGGTTCATTCGCGTCAGCACGACCAACAGCGCTCCGGGGCAGGCCACCGCCCCGCCGGCGAGGCCGGTACCCGCACCGCGGGCCACAATCGGCATATCGAAAGCGGCGGCAATGCGGACGACTGCGGCAACTTCGGCGGTTGTTTCCGGCAGGACCACGATCGCAGGTTCACCTGCCGTCACACCGGAGTCTTTGGCGTAGACCATCCGGTCGATCGGTTCGGTGCGGACGCGGTCGACCCCGAGCAATTCGATGAGTCGGGCCGTCGCGTCCATGGCAGCAGCGTAGTGAGCAACACTGCAGCCGCACCGCGGGCCCCGCCCCGGCCGTTGCGCAGCGCCGCCGCGCTAGCCTCGGGCAGCGAAATGGCCGTACAGATCTCCAACACTCCGAATCCGAACGCCCTGAAGTTCACGGTCGGCGTCGATGTCGGCGACCCGGCAACCTTCGTCGCCGGCGCCGAGATCGACGATCCAACCGCAGCCTCCCTCGTCGCGATCGAGGGGGTGACGAGCGTCTTCATGACCGCCGACTTCGTGACCTTGTCGAAGACCCCCGACGCATCGTGGGAAGCGATCGCCCCGCTGGCAACGGAACTGCTCGAGGAGCGTTTCGGCGCCTAACGGGTCTTCAAGCGCACCGACCTCGTACGAGGATCCACGGCAGCGTGAACACGAACGGGAACCGCGCCGGCGGTTCGAACGATTCGTCTACGCGAACGAGCAATTCATCGACGGCCATCGGTTCGAGTAGCTCCACCCCCGGCCAAATGCCGGATCGAACCGCCTCCACCGCCTCGGCCCGTGTGTCGACGACGGCGACGGGGAAGTCGGTCCGGGTTTCGGTGACCGACCGCAACCCAACGCGAACCGCATCGACACCGATCGTGTCCGCCGCTCGGAATCGGAACCGTTCGGCCTCCGCCACCGGGGGATGGTTGCGGTAGAGCAGCCCGTAGCGGCGCGCAGCCGGCATCGACCCGGTGAGGGCTCTGGCGTCGATCTCTCCGAGCCACACCGTTCCGCCCGGCCGCACGACTCGGACGGCCTCGGCCGCCACGTCGGCAACATCGGCCGGTGTCTCCCATGCAGAGAGGGCGACGGCCGAGTCGAAAGAGCTCTCGGGGAAGCCGGTAGCCGTGGGGATGGCTCCCTCCGGAACCGGGGTCACGAACAGCGTCGCGACACTCGGGGTCGTGTCGCCCGTCGGTGCCGGAAGCTGGTCGGCAAGGCTCTCGGCGTAGGGCCCGATCAGGAGCGAATCGTTCCCCTCCGCCGCTCCGAGGTCGGTGAGAGTTGCGATCCAGGCCTCCCGAAGGCTTCGCTGCTGTTGCATGGCGCCAGCGTAGCGACGCGCTCATCCGGTGCGGCGGCGAGCTCCCGCTCACGGAGCCGGGATCGTGTCCGACCGCATGACGACGGGCCAACGGTTCCCCGATCGATCACCGATCGTGAACACCACGCGCCATTCGGGTCCGGACGATCCGCTCTGCACCACGACAGCGCTCTCGTCGAACATGCCGGCGTAGTCGAGTGTCGCGGCGATCGCCTCGTCGAGCGCCTCGCCATCGGTTTGCATCCATCCGTCGATCGAATGAAACACTGGGGGCAGGATCGGAATCGGGAGATCCGAGATCGCCGTCTCGTCGTCCTCCACGGCGACCAGCACCTCGACAGCGCGCACCGGACTGCGGGCAAACGAGCCGTCCGGCTCCTCGGTGAGCGACCGGAACACCACCGAGACCGCGTACCCGTGCTCGGTCGGCCGGATGTCGAAGGCTCTCGCCCACTCGACGTAGGAGATCGCTGCATCGGACCGTCCCGGAAGGTCGGGGATCGACGCGTCGTTGACGAACGCAGCGATCAGCTCCTCGGGCATCGGCCCATCGACCGTGAAGTAGTCCGTGACGAACCACTCGGCGCGGGCCACCGCGGAGAGCTCGGAGATTCCCGGCGGAACCGCCATGAGATCGGCTTCCGACAAGGCGACCGTCGTGCTGTTCGGCACCGTCGACTCGACAATCGCCGTAGTGCTCGTCTCGATGGCAGCGGCGAGTGCCGAGCCGTCGCCATGACCCGGGGTGGTGAGATAGCGGAACACGACCACCGCGACCACGACGGCGACGATCGCAGCGGCAGCCAGGTAGAGCGTCTTCGCACGCCCCCGGCGATGCTCGGCGAGGAGGGTGCTCCAGGGGATCTCTTCGTATTCGTCCACGTCAGGCCTCCGGAATCTCGAGGTGTTGGCCGGGGAGGATCAGGTTGGGATCCGCGCCGATGACGGCGCGGTTCGCTTCGTAGATGCTGGGCCAGAACTGCGCGATCTCGGCGCTCGACGGATTGATGCCACGCCGGGCCGCGAGCGTGGCTCCTGCGATTCGCCACAGGCTGTCTCCGGGTTCGACGACGTGCGTGACCCACCGCGCCGGCCCGGTTGCCTCGAGCGATTCGGGGATTCGTTCGCCTTCCGTGTCGTCGATTCCATCGGCGAGTCGCACGATCGGTGGGGCAACGGTTGCCGACGCAGCCCGCGGGCGCGCCGGCATTGCGATGAGGCTGACCGCCATGAGGACAGCCGCGATCGGCCGAACGGGCACGGGAACCGTGATGGTGCCGAGACGGCGGGCGGCCCCGGGCAGCGATCGGAGCACTCCGAGGGTGAGCGCCAGCGCTGCGATACCGGCGCACAAGGCCATGGCAGGTTCCATGGACCGAACGTAGCGCTAATACGAATTAACCTCAATAGGGACGAAGAGGCAACAAATGCGCGACGCGCCGGCAACTCGATACTGGAGGAGGGCGGCCAATTCGCGTATATCTCCAATTCGCCGCACGAGAGAACCGTCGCCGACATCTGCGATGGTGTGCCGAAGGTCGCCGACGCGCCTTCCGGCGCCTACGCGTGTGGAGCGTTGCTGTACTACCTCACCGAGATACCCACCGAGACCGTCGGGAAACTCTTCGGCACACTCGAGATCGTCAAGGGCGGGCTCTCGGATGGACAGTCGTCATCTGCCGCCTCCAACATCACGGATACCCCGGAGTTCGAACCCGGTCTCGATGCATACGCCCTATCGCCGAGCGCCGTCGACGAGGGCGGTACGGTCGCGTGCGGCTAGCTGTCCCGGGTCGTTTTGCTGAAGTGCCGGCCCTGCTCCCTCAGCCGCCGATGTAGGACATCTCGACTTTGGGGAGACCGATCGGGACCCCGACGCGTTCCTCGCTGTACCGGTCGGTGCGTGCTTCCCACACATCCGTGACGATCTCAGCGATCTGGGTATCGGTCGCCCCTTCTCGCAGAGCGTCGCGAAGGTCGGTACCGGCGTAGGCGAACAGGCAGGTGTAGATCGATCCGTCTGCTGAGAGGCGCAGACGGGTGCATTCACCGCAGAACGGCATCGTTACCGAGGCGATGACGCCGATCTCGCCTGCACCGTCGCGGTACCGCCAGCGGTTCACGACCTCACCGGGGTAATTGGGCTCGACCGGATCGAGCGGCCACTTTGCGCCGATCGTCGAAAGGATCTCGGCGGCGGAGACCACTTCGCTCAGGTCCCATGCGTTCGACGAACCGACGTCCATGAACTCGATGAACCGAACGATGTGGCCGGTGCCGCGGAACATGCCGGCGATGTCGACCAGCGCGTCTTCGTTGAGGCCCTTGCGGACCACGGTGTTGATCTTGACCGGCGAAAGGCCCACCCGTTTGGCTTCGTCGATGCCTTCGAGCACCCGGGCCACGGGGAAGTCGATATCGGCGGCGTGGCGGAACCGGGCATCGTCCACGGCGTCGAGGCTCACCGTGACCCGATCGAGTCCCGCGTCGGCGAGCGCAGCGGCGTGACGGGCGAGCGTGCTGCCGTTGGTGGTCATGGCCACATCGGTGATGCGCTCGACGCTCGCAATCCGCTCGACCAGCTCAGCGATGCCGTGCCGAAGCAGCGGCTCGCCGCCGGTCAGCCGGATCTTCTCGACGCCGAGACCGGTGAACACCGTGACGAGACGCTCGATCTCTTCGAATGTGAGGATCTGTTCGCGCGGCAGAAAGACGTGGTTCCGGTCGAAGACATCGCGCGGCATGCAATAGGCGCAACGGAAGTTGCAGCGGTCCGTGACGGACACGCGCAGATCACGAAGCGGTCGTCGAAGAGT
This sequence comes from Actinomycetes bacterium, assembly GCA_024640745.1. Classification (GTDB taxonomy): domain Bacteria; phylum Actinomycetota; class Acidimicrobiia; order Spongiisociales; family UBA5794; genus JAHEEL01. Next base: position 4,495 of record JAHEEL010000014.1, on the reverse strand, counting down.
GTCGAACAGCATCACGCAGAGGCTACCGAACGCTCCGCGCTCCCGGAACGGTCAGCGCGCGACGAGATCGAGGAACTCGCTCCGGGTCCTGGGGTCCTCTTTGAACGTGCCAAGCATGGCGCTGGTCACCATCGCGCTCTCCTGCTTCTGGACGCCACGCATCATCATGCAGAGATGACGCCCCTCCATGACCACGGCGACACCGTGTGGGTCGAGGATCTCGGTCAGAGCATCGCCCACCTGATTGGTGAGTCGCTCCTGGACCTGGAGACGGCGGGCGTAGACATCGACGATGCGAGCGATCTTCGACAGACCGATGATCTTGCCCTTCGGCAGGTAGGCGACGGCAGCCTTCCCAAAGAACGGAAGCATGTGATGTTCGCACATCGAATAGAACTCGATGTCCTTCACCAACACCATCTCCTCGGCGCCCTCGGCGTCGAACACGGCATTGTTCACAACCTCTTCGAGCGAAGTCGAGTATCCGCTCGTCAGGAAATCCATCGCCTTGGCCACGCGCAACGGCGTCCGCATGAGGCCCTCGCGATCGGGATTTTCGCCGATCTCGAGCAGCTGATCGCGGACGAGGCTTTCAAACCGCGGGGCGTACACGTCCCCCACGTCGTCGAAGTCCTCCGGAGCTCTCGGCGAGTACGGGGTGCTCAGATGAATTGCCATGGCCAGACGAACCTCTCCTGGGTCTGTTTGCTCTGCAATCTCCTTCGTAGTGCGACCGTCCGACGGATGAACCCAGTCGGGAGCAACCTCGGCAATCGGGATCGCCACATGCGCCGCCGTCCCGGCCTGCGGGTCGGGGATCACCCATCCGTCCATGTCGAGTTCGACATCGCCGTAGTAGGCAATATCGAGATCGATGGTCCGGGGCGCGTCGGGGTCGTCCGTTCGCACGCGGCCGAGCTCGGACTCGATGGCGCGCAGCGCCGCACGCAGGTCGAGCGGAGCGAGCTCCGTGCAAATGAGGGCTGCTGCGTTGAAGAACTCGGGGGCGTCGTCCGGTCCGCCGACTGAGGGGCTTTCATAGATTCCACTCACCTTCTGGACCGTGATGTGCGGAGCGCGACGCAAGAGCCGAATGGCGTCTGCGAGATTGCGTTCCTTCTCGATGTTCGACCCCATCGCCACGATGGCAAGCGCCGTTCCCTCACGCATCGGACCGACTCCTCTCCCTCGTTCGATGAATCGTGATACCGACCGACCGGGCGTGTCGTAGCGCTCCCGGCTTCTCGACCGTCATTTCGACGGCGGCAATCCGATCATCCGACTGAAGACAGATGTCGACCAGCTCGGCGACGAGACGCTCGACCAGCATCGGCTCCCCTTGCTCGATGTGGGCGATGAGACGTTTGGTGATCGTCCGGTAGTTGACGGCGTCGTCGATGTCGTCGGACACCGATGCGCGCCGTGTGTCTGCCCAGAGCGTCGCGTTTACGCGGATGTCCTGTGGGTTGATCCGCTCATCCGGTTTGATCCCGAGAATCCCCGAAATCACCAGATCTTTGATGTGTATCCGATCAAGCGATTCGTTCACTGTGGTCCTCCCCTCGGCCCGTGACTCATACCAAATGCCCTCCACCGTCGACGCGCACGATCTCACCGGTCACGAAATCGTTCTCGAGCAGCGACAGCACTGCCGCAACGACCGGCTCGGTGCCGCCGACTTTCGCGAGGGGAAGCTCCTCGGCGAGCCGAGTGGCGTACGCATCACCCTCCCCGGGCGGAGGGAGAATCACCCCGAGCGCAACGGCGTTGACCCGGATGCGTGGACCCAGTTGGAGCGCGGCCGCCCGAGTGAAGGTATCGATCCCGCCCTTCGCCACGATGTAGCTGAAGTGCTCACGGTAGGGGCTGTGCGTGCGCACATCGGTGATGTTCACCACCGCGCCCTCGACATCGTCCTCCAGTGCATTCGCGAACGCCTGAGTGGCAAACACCGGTGACGCAAGCGTGAGGTCGAACGTCCTCCGCCAATCGCCGAGCGTCACGTCGCCGATCGTATCGGTGGGGAAGCCCGAAGCGCTGTTCACGAGGATCGAAGGAGGGCCGAGCTGCTCGGTGGCGAGATCGATGAGGTCTCCCGCACGAGACGGGTCGGAGAGATCGACGGATCCCACCACGGCGCGGGCGCCCAGGTCGCGAGCCATCGCTGCGGTCTCCTCGGCCGGGTCTGCGGACCTGTTGTAGTGGATGAACACGTCGGCACCCGCCGACGCGAGTCCGAGCGCAATAGAGCGACCGACGCGAACGCCGCCGCCGGTCACGACACCGACCCTTCCGTGAAGCTCCATCTCACGGATCGTAACCAACTGGAGCTGATTCCCTTCCCGGTTTGTCCAGTGACAGCTCCTTGATCCGCGACCGCCTATCCTGACCGCCGTGAGCAAGGAAGACCCGAAGCACGGACGCTGGATCCTGCCGGTTGCGATCGTTGCGCTGATCGGATTCACGTACCTCTTCGTGAATGCGCTCCCACCGGCCGAGATCCCGGTCGGCACCACGACCACGGTGGTCGCCTCCGAGACGACCACGACGACCTCCGCCGCGGCGCCGACCACCACGACCAGCCTCCCGCCGGACATCGACGCCTTCCTGCGGCTCGTTGATGGCTACGCCGCGGACGCAACTCAGATTCAGACCGACCTCGACGCCGCAAACGACGCGTGGGAGAACCGCGCCGACGACGTGCCCTCCTTCGGCGACACATTGGCCACGTTCGAGACCGCATTGGTCGAGGCACAGACGCTGAGCGAAAACGTCGCCGCAACGAATCCGCCCGACGCCTACGCCACGGTGTGGCCGGCCTCCGTGACCGCCGCCGAAGGCCTCCCGCCCGGTGTTCAAGCCGTCATCGATGGGCTCCGAGCCCCCGACGACGGCACCGCCCGCCGCGAAGCAGTCACCGCCTTCGATGCCCTCACGGCCGAGTTCCTCACCACCCTGGATGCCGTGAAGTCGGCCACCCCGTAGGCGAGCAGAGGGGTCGCTGAGGAGAAGGGCCACGGGACGTCCCGCCCTACTCGGGCTCGGCCCGTCCTTGCAGATTGGGCACCGCGGCCGAATCTGGATCGCTCTGCGCGGACGTAGGCGGGCGGGCCACAGCACGGGGCCGACCGACTTCCGACACGAGAAAGCCCGCCCCCAGGGACGACGAGGGCGGGCTCTCAGAATCGGTTTCCCAGCTTCTGCGCAGCCGGCGACTCAGCTGCTCCAATCAACCGACGGCTACTTCTCGTCCAACGCCCCGCAGATCGTGTTCGTGATCAGGGCGGCGACGGTGTAGGGATCCGCGTTCGCGTTCGGCCGACGGTCCTCGATGTAGCCCTTTCCCTCCTTTGCGGTCTGCCAGGGAATCCGGACGGATGCTCCGCGGTCGGAAACGCCGTAGGAGTATTCGGTCCACGGTGCGGTCTCGTGGAGGCCGGTGAGGCGGCGCTCGATGCCGGCGCCGTACACCTTGATGTGTTCATCCGGGTTCTCGCCCAACGCTTCGCATGCGGCGATGACCGGCTCGTAGGCTTCGCGCATGGCGGTCGTCGAGAAGTTGGTGTGCATCCCGGCGCCGTTCCAGTCGCCATCGACCGGCTTCGGGTTGAGGTGGGCCGAGATGTCGTAGTCCTCGGCGATCCGATAGAGCAGCCAGCGCGCCATCCAGAGGTGGTCGCCCACCTCGACCGGCCCGAGCGGACCGATCTGGAACTCCCACTGGCCGATCATCACCTCGGCATTCGTGCCCGAGATCTCCAGCCCTGCTTCGATACATGCGGCGGTGTGATCCTCCACAACGTCGCGCCCCCAGATCTCATCGGCGCCGACGCCGCAGTAGTAGCCGCCCTGGGGAGCCGGGTAGCCGCCGACGGGCCAGCCGTGGGGGCGTCCGTCCTTGAAGAACGTGTACTCCTGCTCGAGACCGAACCACGGATCCTGGTCCCGGTACTTCTCATACGCGGCGACTGCCGCGGCGCGTGTGTTCGACGGGTGGGGCTCCATGTCGGGAGTGAGAACCTCGCACAGCACGAGAACATCGTCCCCACCCCGGATCGGGTCCGGACGAACGAAGACCGGGTTCAGCACGCAATCGGAGCGATTGCCCGGCGCCTGCTCGGTGCTCGATCCATCGAATCCCCAGACGGGCGGTTCTGCACCGGACGGCACGATCTTGGTCTTGGATCGAAGCTTGGCCGTCGGCTGCTGGCCGTCGATCCAGATGTATTCGGCCCGATATGGCATGGATTCCTCCGGTGGGTTCTGGTCGGCTCCCACGACGCGGGCGCGCGTCGTCGGCTGAGTACCCGCATACCCTGCCAGACCGTCGTCACCCCGTCGTAACCGCAGTGTGAACACTGTGTTTCCTCGCAAGCGACCACTGGCGCCATACCTGCAGCGCCGTACGATGGTGCCCTCGGAGGCCGACATACCTATGGACAGACAGCACGAATATGTACTGCGAACGGTTGAAGAGCGGGGCATCCGCTTCGTT
>JAHEEL010000153.1 GCA_024640745.1 Actinomycetes bacterium | reverse complement strand
TCTCCCTCGCTCCTTGGACGACGGCGCCGATGCGGGCAGGGCGTTCCGGATGGTCCCAAGGAGCGACATGGTTCAGGCTCGACGGATGGGTGACGAGTGCAACCCGCATGACCCCATGGTCGCACGTCGTACCACGTCCGCGCCAAACGGATTCCGAGACCCGGCGGTATGGACCCACACGGACGGTACGCTGCGTTCGCGCCGAAGAGCCGGAGGTGTCATGTCGGTGGCGGAGAGCCCGATACCGGTGCTCCAGCGTGGCTCCTGGCCGGGTCCAATCCGGTTCAGGAGAGGCTGGGCGCGTGCGGACGCCCGCCGATGGAACGACGTGGTCCACGACGGGGCCATTCGCCTTGTGCGCGGTGGATCCGCCTTCCTTTCCGCCTGCAGCGACCGCCTCAACGACCTGGGGGCCCGCCACGTGTTCTCGCCGCCGCTGCCGGCATCGAGCCGCCGTCCGTGGGAGGAGGCGGGATTCGCCGAATTCGTCCCTCTATCGCTGATGCGTCTCGAGATCAGCGACTGTCAACCGGCCCCCGATCACCTCGTGACCGCACCGCCGGCCACCACCGTCGAGGATCTCCTCGCAATCGACCACGCAGCATTCGACGACTTCTGGCGCTTCGATCGACACGGGATGGCCGAGGCCGTTGCCGCGACGGGAAGAGCGCAGACTCTCGTCATCCGCGGACCGGAGGGTCGCCCGGTCGCTTTTGCGATCCTCGGCTTTGGACACGCCATTGCCTATCTCCAGCGCCTCGCGGTCCACCCGGAATGGCAAGGTCAGCAGATGGGTCGATCGCTGGCACGCGGCGCCGCTCGCATGGCCCTCAAGGCTGGGAGCAAGGCAATGTTGCTCAACACCCAGACCGACAACGACGCCGCGATCGCCCTGTACGAATCCGAAGGCTTCGTCGCACTGCCCGAGCCGCTTGCACTGTTCCGCCGGGGTTGACTCGTGCCTCCTCGCATCCCCGACCGCTACCGAATGAATGTCCGCTTAGGGGCCGACGGCGACATCGAGGAGTGGCTGGCAACCGACGAGCAACTCGAGCGACCCGTCCTCATCCGCTTCCCGGGACCCGACGCCGACCCGGAGCGAATCGACCAGTTCCTCGCACCGATCCGGGCCGCGGCGGCGACATCGCACCCGCACGTGCAAACGGTCTACGCGGCGGGAGAGGTCGGTCAATCGGCGTTTGCCGTCGCCGAGTGGGACGGAGCGGTCACCATCGCCGACCGGCTCAAGGCAGGCGAGACGCTGCCCATCACCGAGTATCTCTCCAACGCATCCGGCGTGGCTGCCGGCCTGGCGGCGTTCCATGCCAACGGCGGGATCCACGGCGCCATCGACGAGAGCGCCATCCACTTCTCCGCAGCTCATCCGGCGCGGCTCGCCAGCTTCGGCCGCGTCCCCGTCACCACAACGGCGCACGGCGACACCTCGGCGCTGGCCGGCGTCCTGCGGATCGCCATCACCGGAAGCGACAACCCTTCGGTGCGCCCATCCCACGTCGCCGAGGGGATCCCCTCCTCCGTTGATGACGCCCTCGAGGCAGCCGAGGCGGGAGCGCTCGACGCCGCCGGCCTCGCAAGCGCACTGAGCGCAGCGTCACTCCACAACGAGCCCGAAGCCGAGGAGTCGTGGTCGATGAAGCCGCTGGTTCTCTTCGCGTTCGTCGTCGTTGCCCTCCTCGCGCTGTCGATTCTTGGTCTCGGGATCGACGTCGACCCCGATTCCCCGTTCCTCTATCCGGCGGCGCCAGCCGAGCAGGCGCCCGACGCGCCGACGAGCACGGCCCCGGCAACCGACGTTCCTGCGGAGAACGCCCTCCCCGCCTTGGCGAGCGTCTACGACCCGTTTGGTGACGGCATCGAGAACGACGAGACCATCGCGGCCGTCGCGGATGGGCGCCTCACCACGGCGTGGGAGACCGAGCCCTATCCGGAACCGCTGGAGCGGACCAAGGAGGGCGTCGGCGTGGTGCTCGAGTCGCCCGTGCCGATCGGCGCCGTCGAGATCACCGGCACGGAAGCGACGCGGTTCACCCTCGCCTGGAATGCAACCTTGCCGGACGTTCCCGGAGGATGGGATCGCATCGGCTCGGCGCAGATCCTGACCGGCACCACCAGGTTGGACGTTGCCCGACGAGATGAGGGATTCTGGCTGATCTGGATCACGACGCTCCCGGAGCAACCGGACGGCACATTCGGCACTGCCATTTACGAAATCCGCCTCCTCCCCTAGGAGAAACCTTGGCCTCCGGGTTCGCCTGCGACCAGAATCGACGCCAATGACCTCGCGCGCAGCGGAAGACCGCGCCCTGATTCGTCGATACCTCGAAGGTGACATCAGCGCCTTCGACGAGTTGATGCGGTCACACGAAGACCGCGTCTTTGCGATCTGTCTCCGAATGATGCGGAATCGGGACGAGGCGCTCGACGCCACGCAGGATGTCTTCCTCACGGTGTTTCGCAAAGCCGACCGCTACAAAGAGCAGGCGGCGTTCAGCACGTGGCTCTACCGGGTCTCGATCAACACGTGCTACGACCACCTCCGTCGCCGGCAACGCCAGCGGACGGAGCCGATACCCGAGCACCTCGATCCTTCCGACCCGCGAAGCGGCGACTCCCTGAACGCGGTCGAGTTGCGTCCCGACATCGACCAGGCCCTCGCGACGCTGTCCCCCGAGTTCCGGGCGGCGGTGGTGCTCGTCGACGTCGAGGGCATGTCACTAGATGGGGCCTCAGATACCCTCGACATACCGGTGGGCACGGTCAAGAGCCGCCTGTTCCGGGCCAGAAAGCAACTCTCCCAGGAACTCGGGAACTTCGCGCCGGGGTTCGAGCATCCAACAGAAGAACCATGAGCAATCACGACCAGGATCTCATCACCGATCTGATCAGCGGGCGGCTCTCTCCGGAGGAGCGCCGGGGAGCGCTTGCGCGTCTTGCCGAGGATCCGACGCTGCGAGCAGAGTACGAGAATCAGCTCGCCGTCGCGTCTCTGCTCCGGGACGCACCCGCCCCGGTCATGACACCGCACGAGCGCTCAGCGCTGCGCGCGTCGCTCGTGCAACAGCTCCACCTCGACGCTCCCCCCGCCCCGGTGCCCACGCCTCCCTCCCGCTGGCAGCGATGGTGGGCCCCGGCGATGGGCCTCGCAGCAGCCGCGGCGGTGATCGTCGGCGCCGTCGTCATTCTGCCGAGCGGAGGTTCCGATGATGCAGCCAACGTCGCATCGGCAGACCTCACCACGACCACTGCGGCGGCGGAGCAATTCGCGCTCGACGGGGGCGAGGCCGCCGAGCAGGACGTGCTTTCTTCTGCCGATGCCGCTGCGACCACCCCGCCCCCACCGGCAGAGACCACGACCACAGCCGCCGCAGCGGGGGAAGCGACGACCACACTGCCCGCAGGGACGGAGGAACTGGCGCCGGTGGCGGGCGATGCGCGAACAGCCGCACTCCCCTACTTCCCGGATGTCGACCTCGAGCGCCTCGGCCGAGCATTCGCCGCCGGCGGCGAGGCGTTCGACGAGGAGCTGAGCAAATCGACGTCGACGTCGCCTCCCGTCGACCCGACAGCGGCGGCGGTGTGTCTCGAGACAAGCGACGCCGCACCCTCAGCAGCATCCCAGCTGGAAGTGATCGCAGCCGCCACGATCGACGGCATCGACGTCGTGCTCGTCGCCGTTGTGCCGCCCGACGCCGAGCCGTACCTGGTCGGCCTCGACGTGGGTTCGTGCCGGGTGCTCGCCAGCACGGGGCCCTGAGTCCGTCAGGATTCGACTAACCTCGCGTGCTATGACCGATCGACCGCGCACCGATTATCCGGCAAAGATCGCCGACTCCCTCGAGCAGGTCGCTACCAAGATCCGATCCCTCACCGTGGACCGCGTCGCCGTCGGCGTCACTTGGGCTGCGATCGGCATCGTGATCGCAGCTATCGCGCTCCTTGCGATCATCTGGTTGCTCGTGGCCTTCTTCCGCGCGCTCGGCACGCTGATCGGACAGGAAGTTGCGTATGCCGTCGTCGGGGGCATATTGCTGCTCGCCGGCGTGTTTGTCTGGGTGAAGCGTCATCCAGACGACGAGCCAACGCAACCACAGGAGTAGCCATGGCCGAGAAGGTCCTGATCATCGGCTCTGGTCCCGCCGGCCTCACCGCAGCCATCTACGCAGCTCGGGCCGACCTATCGCCCGTCATGATCGAAGGCATGCAGCGTGGCGGACAACTGATGCTCACAACCGAGGTCGAGAACTATCCCGGGTTCCCCGACGGCATCATGGGCCCGGAACTGATGGAGGGCATGCGCAAGCAAGCCGAGCGGTTCGGAACACGCATCGTCTCCTCCGACGTCACCAAGGTCGATTTCTCTGAGCAGCCGTTCAAGGCATGGGTTGGTGCGGACGAGTACGAATCTGACGCCGTCATCGTCTCCACCGGAGCGTCGGCTCGCTGGCTGGGAATCCCGGGTGAAGAGCGTCTGCGGGGCTACGGGGTCTCTGCCTGCGCCACGTGCGACGGATTCTTCTTCAGGGATCGCAACCTCGCAATCGTGGGCGGAGGCGACTCGGCGATGGAGGAGGCCCTCTTCCTCACGAAGTTCGCTTCCAAGGTCACCATCGTGCATCGCAGAGACGAATTCCGCGCGTCGAAGATCATGGCGCAGCGGGCGATCGATCATCCAAAGATCGAAGTGCTGTGGGACACCACGGTCGATGAAGTCCTCGGCGATGACCTGGTCACCGGGATCAAGGTGACCAGCGTCAAGACCGGCGCCTCGTCGGAGCTCCCGGTCGAGGGCCTCTTCCTCGCCATCGGACACGACCCGAATACCAAGATCTTCCAGGGGCAGGTGGATCTCGACCCCGCCGGCTACATCGTCACCGATCCCGGCACCACGACCACGTCCGTACCGGGGGTGTTCGCTGCCGGCGACGTCGTCGACCACTACTACCAGCAGGCGGTCACTGCCGCGGGCATGGGGTGCCGGGCGGCGATCGATGCGGAGCACTGGCTCGACCGCGTCGGGCCCTGAATCCAAGTCCATGGAGCGTCCGGCAGGGACCGGAGCAGCAGCAGCAATCACGAGGAGTCGAGATGGGAAAGAACACCGTCACAGGAACCGATGCGAACTTCGTTGAACTGATCGGCTCATCACTTCCAACGCTCGTCGACTTCTGGGCGGAGTGGTGCGGTCCGTGCAAGATGATGGACGGACCGCTCGACGAGATGGCGGGCGACCTCGCCGGCCAGTTGCAGGTCGTCAAGCTCAACGTCGACGAGAATCCGGCAACCGCCATGCAATTCGGCGTGATGAGCATCCCAACGATGATCGTGTTCCAGGACGGTCAAGAGAAGAAGCGACTGGTCGGGGCTCGGAGCAAGGCACAATTGGAGACCGAAGTCTCTTCATTCGTCGGCTGATCTCGACCAGTCGGGAGCGGGAGCAGTGAGGCTCTACCACGTTGGCGACCGGGGGGAGCCGGTTCGCGACATCCAGCGGCGCCTCACCAGTCTGGGTTTCCCGATCACTGCCGACGGCTCGTACGGGACGACGACTGCCGGCGCGGTGCGCGAATTCCAGTCCTCTCGAGGCCTGCCGGCAGACGGAATCGTTGGACCGGAAACCTGGCGGACCCTTGTCGAAGCCGGATTCCGTCTCGGCGATCGGATGCTC
>JAHEEL010000152.1 GCA_024640745.1 Actinomycetes bacterium | reverse complement strand
CGACGGCCTCCTGGTGTCCGTCGGGTCCGATCTGCCGTATCTCACCGGGTACCGCGCGTTTCCGCTCGAGCGGATCACCGCCCTCGTGGTGCCCGCACAGGGTGACGCCGTGCTGTTCGTTCCCGAACTCGAGGCGCCGCGCGTCCACACGACGGTGGCGCTTCACCCGTGGGGCGAGACCGAAGATCCATTTGACGCCATCGCTGCACGCCTCTCGGAGGCCGCGACGATCGCCGTCGGCGACCAGATGTGGGCGTCGTTCCTGCTGGCGGTTCAGCGGCGTCTCCCGGGCGTCGAATTCGTGGACGCCGAACCACTGATGGCGGAGCACCGGCTGGTCAAGGATGCCGAAGAGATCGCCGCACTCCGTGATGCCGCAAACGGCGTCGACATCGTTGCCGATCAACTCGGGGGGATTCGCTTCTCCGGGCGCACCGAACGGGAGGTTGCGCGGCACATCGCCGACCTGACGCTCGACGCGGGCCACGACTCGGTGAGCTTCGTGATCGTCGCCTCCGGGCCCAACGGCGCGTCGCCGCACCATGAACCATCGGATCGCGTGATTCGCCCCGGCGAAGCGATCGTCGTCGATTTCGGAGGGAGGGTGCGCGGCTACGGGTCGGACACAACCCGTATGTACTGCGTTGGCGAGCCTCCAACCGGCTTCGCCGAGGCGTTTGCGGTTCTCGCCGAAGCGCAGCAGGCCGCCGTCGATGCGGCTCGCCCGGGCGTTGCGGCGGGGTCCATCGATGCGGCCGCGCGAGAGGTCATCGTTGGCGGCGGATACGGGGAGTTGTTCGTCCATCGCACCGGCCACGGCATCGGACTCGATGCGCACGAGCAACCCTACGTGGTGGAGGGGAACAAGCAGATCATCGAGGCCGGTATGGCGTTCTCGATCGAACCCGGTATCTACGCTCCGGGCCGCTGGGGAATGCGACTCGAAGACATCGTCGTTGCCGTTCCCGGCGGCGTCGAACGGCTCAATCGCTCGTCGCGCGACATCCGCTTCGTTGATTGATCCCATTGCCGGCCCGGGTACGCTGAGTGCCACAGGAGGTTCTAGTGCAGAGCAACGTTGAACAAACCGCGACGGACGCCCTTCGTATCCTGTCCATCGACGGGGTGCAGCGCGCCAATTCGGGGCATCCGGGGATGCCGATGGGCATGGCGGACATCGCCGCCGTCCTCTGGTCCCGCTTTCTCATCGTTGATCCCGACAATCCCACGTGGCTCGACCGCGACCGGTTCGTGCTGTCGAATGGTCACGGCTCGATGCTGCTCTACTCATTGCTTCACCTCTCCGGGTTCCCGATCACGATCGACGACATCAAGGCATTCCGGCAGCTCGGCTCGGTGACCGCCGGACACCCGGAGCGCGATCCGGCGCTCGGGATCGAGATGACGACCGGCCCCCTCGGTCAAGGATTCGCAACGGGAGTCGGCATGGCGATCGCTGAAGCTCACCTGCGCTCGGTCCTTGGCGCCGATCTCGTCGACCACCGCATCTACGGCTTCGTGTCTGACGGCGATCTCATGGAGGGTGTTGCCGCCGAAGCCGCCTCAATCGCCGGGCACCTGCAACTCGGCAAGATCACCTATCTCTACGACGACAATCACATCACCATCGACGGAACCACCGACTTGGCATTCACCGAGGATGTCGGGGCGCGCTTTTCCGCCTACGGGTGGCACACGATCGCCGTCGACGGCCACGATCGGGAAGCGATTGCCGCGGCAATCGAAGCAGCCAACGTCGACCCGAGACCGTCGCTCATTCGCTGCCGCACCCATATCGGCTTCGGCTCGCCGAACAAGCAGGACACATCGGGTTCGCACGGATCGCCGCTTGGAGAGGACGAGATCGCGCTCGTACGCAACGCGCTCGGATGGGACCTTCCTCCGTTCGAGGTTCCGGACGAGGTCTACGATTTCTACCGCTCCGGGCTCGACCGAGGCCGCGAAGCGCGTGCGGCTTGGGTTGCCCGTCGGGATACCGCCTTCGCGGATGATCCAGCAGCAGCCGACCGTTTCGCGTTGTACTTCGATCCGCCCAGGATTCATCTCGCCGCGCCGCATTACGAGCCGGGTTCATCGGTCGCGACGCGTGTGATATCCGGTGCGGTGCTCCAGGACGCTGCTGCCTCCGTCTCCGGACTCATCGGGGGCTCGGCCGACCTCACTCCGTCGAACAACAGCCGCATCGAGGCGTCGTCCGACTTCACGGGCGCGGATCGCGCCGGCCGCAACGTCCGCTTCGGTGTCCGTGAGCACGCCATGGGCGCGATCGTCAACGGGATCACGTTGCACGGCGGTGTACGCGGATACGGGGCGACCTTCCTGGTCTTCTCCGACTACATGCGTCCGGCCGTGCGCCTCGGCGCGCTGATGGGGGCGCCGGCGATCTGGTTGTGGACCCACGACTCGGTATTCCTCGGCGAAGACGGCCCAACCCACCAACCCATCGAACACCTCGCCGCCCTGCGGTCGATTCCGAATCTGCAGGTCGTGCGGCCGGCCGACCCCACCGAGGTTGCGGTGGCGTGGGAGATTGCGGTCAACAGCACGGACCGGCCCACGGCACTCGTTCTGACGCGCCAGGGTCTGCCGGTCCCGGCGAATCCTCCCGATCGGGATCTCGTCGCCCGCGGCGCCTACGTCCGTCGACCGGGAAGCGATGTGGTGCTCCTTGCGACCGGATCGGAGGTGCCGCTGGCCGAACAGGCCGCCGATCGTCTCGCCCAGCGCGGCGTATCGGCGCGCGTGGTCTCGATGCCGTGCATCGAGATCTTTGTCGAGCAGGACGAGAGCTACCAGGCCGAGGTGCTCGGAGCGGGTCTGCCGATTGCATCGATTGAGGCAGGCTCCACGTTTGGATGGGAGCGATTCACCGGTCGCGAAGGACTCCGGATCGGCATCGACCGGTTCGGTCTCTCGGCGCCGGCCGGCGCCATCGCGGTCGAGTTGGGGCTCACCCCCGAGGGGGTCGAGGAACGCGTCATCGCCTGGCTCGCCGGCTGATCGGCGATCGTGGAGCTCAGCCCGGCACTCATCCTCAGCACCTGGACCGCCGGTCTTGGAGCCGGGGGAGCACTGGTTGCCTGGTGGCGGGTGGTCGGAACCGGCTACGTGTGGCTCACTGCGGCCGTGGTCGGGGGAGCGGGGGCGTTGAGCGCTGCTGCGGGCGCCGGGCACATCGCGTGGATCGGCGTTGCCGCGGCGGCGGCTGGTGCCGCTGCCGCGCGGTCGCCGAACGCATCGAGCATCGCATTCGCGGTGGCGTCGGTGCTCTTCGCCGCCTCGGTGTGGGAGGGCGAGGCGGTGGCCATTGCGCTGCTCGTCAGCGGAATCGTGTTTCTCGGTGCGATCTCGACCGAGATGCTGCTCGGCCACTGGTTCCTCGTCGACCCGACCCTTCCCCGATGGTCGCTCATGACGTTGGACGGGATCGCCGCAATCGGCCTGGTAGCGGAGATCTCAATCGTCCTCGTCTCCGGATCGCTCATCCTCAGCGGACCCGACGCCGCCTTCGGCATCGTGTATCTCGTCATGGTCGGCTTCTGTGGCTTGCTGATGCTCGGCGTGTGGGGATCCCTTCGTGAGCCGCGCTATTCGGGAGTGATGGCGGCCACCGGCCTTTCGTATCTCGCCGTGCTGATCGCATTCGGTGTCGTGACCGTTGGGCGATCGCTGGTCGCAGGAGGCTTCTGAGGCACCGGCGCGGCCTAACCTCCCTGCAATGCGCATCTACACCCGTCGTGGCGACGACGGCACCACCGGCTTGTTTCACGGCGGACGAGTCCCGAAGGACGACTCCGGACCCGAGGCCTACGGGACGGTCGACGAGGCCGTCTCGACGCTCGGCGTCGCGAGGTCTCAGGCGAGCGGCGACGTGGCCGGTGCCGTGCTCGCTGTTCAACGCGAACTCTTCGTCGTCGCCGCCGAACTGGCAACCGACCCATCCCAGCGATCGCGACTCGAGCCGGGGATCAGTCTCGTCGAGGAGTCGATGATCCAGGCACTCGAGCGGCGCATCGATCTCATCGACGCTGAGGTTGGCATGCCGACCGAGTTCGTCGTTCCCGGCGGCGACCCGGTGGCGGCCTCGATCGACGTGGCACGCACCGTGGTTCGCCGAGCGGAGCGAGCCGCCGTCGCTCACTTCGGCGAAGGCACCGATTCACTGGTCGTGCCCTATCTGAACCGTCTCGCCGACTACCTCTACATGCTCGCCCGCGCCATCGAGCGCGAATGGACCCCGACGCGAGGAGATGCCACATGATCGAAGTCGTCCCGGGCGGCCCGGAGCTCGAAGAGCACGTCGACCTGCTGATCGTGCCCGTGTTCGCCGATCTCGTCTGGGGCCCCGGTGCTGCTGCGGTCGCAGAGGACCTCGGTCAGTGGATCGATTCATTCTTCGAGGCTCGCGAGTTCACGGGAGCCGCCGGCCAGCTCGTCGCGGTCCCCGGAGGTTCGCTGCCATCCCGCGAGGTGGCGTTCGTCGGTCTTGGTGACGATGTCGACGCCGAGACACTTCGCCGCGCGGCCGGCGCGGCGGGACGGTTCGCTGCACCGTATCGGACGGTCGCAACGACGCTCGGCGCGGTCGAGATCGACGGAGCGGAGGAAGCAGTCGTCGTCGGCTATCTCCTGGGGTCCTATCGCTACGACGACTACCGCAGCGAGCCCAAGCCGAGGGTCAACGAGCGACTCGAGCTGCTCGACGCCACGGCCGGTGCCGATGAGGCCACTATGCGCGCCGCTGCCATAGTTCGCGGCGTGACGCTCGCTCGTGACCTCATCAACCGTCCCGCCGTCGACAAGGCGCCCGCAACGTTGGCGCAGGTGGCACTCGATCTCGACGACCGGATTGCGGTCGAGATCTTCGACGAGGTCGAGGCGGCCGAGCTTGGCTACGGCGGCCTGATCGCCGTCGGATCCGGGGCGGCCAATCCACCGCGGATGGTCGTCCTTCGCTATGAGCCCGCCGAAGCCGTCGCTTCGATTGCGTTCGTGGGCAAGGGCATCGTCTTCGACTCGGGTGGGCTGTCGCTGAAGCAGGCGGCGATGATGGAAACGATGAAGACCGACATGTCCGGTGCGGCAACCGTCTTCGGAGCGATGCAGGCAATCGCCGAGCTCGACCTCCCGATCCGGGTCCTTGGTGTGGCTCCCCTCGCAGAGAACATGACCGGAGGTGCGGCGCAACGTCCCGGGGATGTGTTCACGGCATATCGCGGTAAGACCGTCGAGGTGCTCAACACGGATGCCGAAGGCCGCCTCGTCCTCGCCGACGGTCTCGGGATTGCGGTCGAAGCCGAGCCGGACCTCATCGTTGATATTGCGACGCTGACCGGGGCAGCAAAGGTCGCGCTCGGTCCCTCAATTGGTGCCATCTTCGGAAATGACGACGCGGCGGTCGCGGCGGTCGCGGCGGCTGCCCGGTTCTGTGGAGAGCCGATGTGGGCGTTGCCTCTCGAGCGGTCGTACCGGGACCAGTTGAAGTCGACGATCGCCGATCTCAAGAACATAGGAACACGCTTCGGCGGCGCGATCACGGCCGCGCTGTTCCTCTCCGAGTTCGTCGACGATCGGCCGTGGGTCCATCTCGATATCGCCGGCCCGGCGCGAGCCGAGAAGGCTGAGCATTACATCTCGGCCGGCGGCACCGGTTTTGCCGTGCGCACCCTC
>JAHEEL010000151.1 GCA_024640745.1 Actinomycetes bacterium | reverse complement strand
CCTCGGCAACGTGAGCGACCGCCTCGACGGCCTCGGTGAGCGGGTAGACCCGATCGATGACCGGCATGATCGTCCCGTCGGCCGCCATGTCCGCGAGCGTGGCGAGGTCTTTCGCGTTCGGCATCGACAGGAACCCCCGCCCTTGCTGCTTCACGACGAGTGACACGGCCATCGACTTCACCACGGAACCCAGACCTCCGAACCAACCACCGACCGGAGAGCCGTTGGGGAGCAACGTACCGGACGGGGTGAGCGCGCGTCTCGTGTCGGACAGGGAGTGGTTGCCCACATTGTCGAGTATCAGGTCGTAGCGCCCGCCCGCGAGTGTGAAATCCTCTTCGGTGTAGTCGATCACGTGGTCGGCGCCGATCGATTGCACTAGGTCGATGTTGCGGGTGCTGCACACGCCGGTGACATCGGCGCCCAACGACTTGGCGATCTGCACAGCGAACGTGCCGACGCCACCCGACGCGCCGTTGATCAGTACCTTCTGGCCCGCCCGGAGATGGCCGCGGTCGCGAAGCGCCTGCAGGGCCGTGAACGCCGACACTCCGAGGGCCGATGCCTGCTCGAACGTGAGGTTGGGCGGCTTTGGCGCCAGCGTGTCGGCTGTTGTTGCGACGTATTCCGCGAACGCACTCTTGCACCACCCGAATACCTCGTCACCCGGTGCCAGCGTCGTGATGCCTCTCCCGACCGCTTCGACCGTCCCCGCGACGTCGGTTCCCGGCACACCGTTCTTCGCCTTCGTCGCCATGAACACGGGACGCATCGCATACGGCACGCCGGAGATCATGAACACATCACCAATGTGAATCGATGCCGCAGCAACCCGCACCAGCACCTGCTCGTCCTTGATCTCGGGGCGGTCGATCTGGGCAAGCGTCAAGGCGTCGCTCGGCGTACCAAACTTCTTCTGAACAACGGCCTGCATCACCAACTCCTTCGTTCCGTCCGGGCACGTGCCCGCTGCTTCGGCGCCGGTCCGCGCGACAGTACACCTCGTCGGACCACCGCGCGCGGCCGAACCGGTGGAATCGAGCGATGCACAGGTTCACGCCTCACACCTCCTGCGCCGACCGGCAACCGGCCTCCCCCTGGAGCAGCGTCGAGCGTCTCGGCCCAACACGTTGCGGCTGCTACTCGGATTGGTCGCCCGCCACCTTCGCCAGCACGGCATTGACGAAGCGCCCCGATTTCGCGGTTGAGTAACGCTTCGCAAGCTCAACGGCCTCAGAGACCACGACACCGACCGGCGTATCGGTGTAGCGCAGCTCGTACACCCCCATGCGCAGGATCGAGCGATCAACCGCAGGCATGCGGCTGAGCCTCCAGCCGGTCGCGTGCTCGTCGATGATGGCGTCGATCTCCTCGAGATGCTCGAGTACGCCGGCGGCGAGTCGTCCGGCCCGACCGGTCGGCTCGGCGGCGTCCGGAACGGCGCCCGCGTCCGCTGCGTACAGCAGGCCGAGGGCGCGTGATCGTGCGTCCTGTTTGGTCACGTCACGCGTGTGAGGTAGTCCCCGGTGCGCGTGTCGACCTTCACCACGTCGCCGACGTCGACGAAGAGCGGCGCCTGGACGATGAGGCCGGTCGAGACCGTGACCGGCTTCGTCGCACCCGATACGCGATCGCCCTTTACGCCGGGTTCGGCGTGCGTGACTTCGAGCTCAACGGCCGCCGGCAGCTCGATGCCGATCGGGTTGCCGTCGTACATCGAGAGACGAACGGTGGCACCATCGGCGATGTAGGGGGCGGCGTCGGCGATGGCCTCCTCCGAGAGGCTGATCTGCTCAAAGGTCTCGCCGTCCATGAACGTGAACCCCATGTCATCCCGGTACAGGTACTGGAAGTCGCGCCGATCGATGACTGCCTTCGGCACGTTCTCGCCGGCGCGGAAGGTCCGATCGAGCACCGCACCGGTCACCAGATTCTTCAGCTTCATGCGAACGAATGCTTTTCCCTTGCCGGGCTTGACGTGCTGGTAGTCGACGACCTGGAAGAGCCCTTCGGGGAGGTTCAGCGACATCCCTGGCTTGACGTCGTTCGTCGAGATCATTGATCCGGGCTCCTCGTATCAGTCGATTCCAATGGCGTCCAGTGCGGCCCGTACGGTAGCGGCGTCGGGATGTACGACCCGAGGGACGCCGAAATCCTCGAGTACCACGAAACGGATCCCCGCATCGTCGCGTTTCTTGTCGAGCGCCATGAGACGGGCAATCTCGGCTCCGTCGACCGAAGGCGACCGAACGGGCAATCCGAGCGACGCGATCAGCTGTTCCTGCTCGGAACGACGGGTGAATCCGACGGTCCGCTCGCCCACGACACCGGCCGCGACCATTCCGATCGCCACCGCCTCGCCGTGGCTCACTCCCGCCGCGATCTCGACCGCGTGGCCGACGGTGTGGCCGTAGTTGAGGTACGCCCGCACCCCTCCTTCGCGGAAGTCCTGCGACACGACATCGGCCTTCACCCGCACGGCACGTTCGATGACCTCCTCGAGCGGCGCGTCGATGCCGTATCGGCGGTAGAGGTCGACGAGTTCACGGTCGCCGATCAATCCCGCCTTCAGTGCTTCGGCGGTGCCCTGGCGCAGCATGTCGAGTGGAATCGTGCGTACCGCCTCTACGTCGATCACCACACGGGTGGGATGCGCGAAGGCGCCGATGAGGTTCTTGCCGCCGGCGTTGACTCCGGTCTTCCCGCCGACGGCAGCATCGACCGCACCGAGCAGGGTGGTCGGCACAACGATGCACTCGACTCCGCGCAGATAGGTAGCGCCCAAGAAACCGGCGAGATCGGTCGCCGCTCCTCCACCGACGCCGACGATCGTATCCCGACGGCTGAAGCCGAGATCGTTGAGCCGAAGGGCGGCAGATTCCACGGTCGCCAGGGTCTTCGCCGCCTCGCCGTCGGGAATCGGCACCACGGCTCCGAACAGACCCCGATTCTGCAGCGATTCAGCAATCCGTTCGGCGATCTCACGAACCGTCGGTTGGGTGATGACCGCGACCCGCTGCCGATCGCTGCGAGACGGAAGGAGCTCGGGGAGGTCGCCCACAATCCCGCTTCCGATCAAGACCTCGGAGACGCGGTCGGGCCCTTCCGTGATCACAATGCGTTGCATGCTGCCTCCACGAGCCCGACGACCGTCTCGACCGAGCCGTTCCCGTCGACCACCACATCGGCCGCAGCCCGATAGCGCGCATCACGCTCGTTTGCGATCGAGTGGAGAGCCCCACCGTCTCCCCCGGCCAGAAGTGGTCGATCGTTGCCACCGCCGATCCGCTCGGCGACAACCTCCACGTCCGCCGCGAGCAGCACGATCGAGCCCGCCGACTTCATGGTGTCCACGTTGCGCTCGTCGAGAACGGCGCCTCCCCCCGTTGCGACGACCCCCGGCGGCAGGCCGGCCACGTTGGCAATCGCTCGGCGCTCCTGTTCGCGGAACGCTGCTTCGCCCGCGCGCTCGAAGAGCTCGGAGACCGTCGAACCCACCGCATCTTCGATGATCGCGTCGATATCGTAGAGAGGACGGCCGAGCCGATCGGCAAGGCATCGGCCGACGGTCGACTTGCCGCTCCCCATCATCCCGATCAGCCAGATGTGATCCATCAGAATTCGGAGACGCGGCGACGATGTGCAGCATCGGCCTCCACGAACGCATCGACCGTGTCGCCGCCGTAGACCCGCTGCATCTCCCCGGCCAACACCACGGCCACCATCTGCTCGGCGACGACGCCTGCCGCGGGCACCGCGCAGACATCGCTCCGCTCCCGAAACGCCACCGAGACCTCGCCCGTGGTGACGTCGACTGTTGCAAGGGGGCGCATCAGCGTTGAGATCGGCTTCATCGCGGCTCGCGCCCGGATTACGCCTCCGTTGCTGATGCCGCCTTCGATGCCGCCGGCGCGATTCGTCGCTCGTTCGTAGCCACCCGCGACCGGATAGATCTCATCATGGGCGGCCGAGCCCGGCCGGCCGGCCGATTCGAATCCGTCGCCGATTTCGACGGCCTTGATTCCCTGAATCGACATGAGGCCGGCCGCCAGGGCGGTGTCCAGCCTCCGATCCCAATGCACGTGGCTTCCGATCCCGGCGGGGACGTCGTAGGCAAGCACCTCGACCACGCCGCCGAGCGTGTCCCGATCCTTCTTCGCCGCATCCACGGCTTCGACCATCGCGATTTCGGCTTCAGAATCGACACACCGAACGGGCGAGCGGTCGACGGACGTCAGGTCCGTCGGGAGCGCCAGGTCCGATCTGGCGCGGATCGGGCCGATTTGCACGACGTGGCTCAGGATCGTGACCCCGACCTCAGCGAGCAGCAGCTTCGCAATGTATCCGGCCACGGTGCGCGCCGCCGTCTCACGCGCC
Organism: Actinomycetes bacterium; assembly: GCA_024640745.1. Classification (GTDB taxonomy): domain Bacteria; phylum Actinomycetota; class Acidimicrobiia; order Spongiisociales; family UBA5794; genus JAHEEL01. The sequence goes on along the minus strand of JAHEEL010000151.1, from coordinate 1,317 downwards.
GAGGCGCGTTCAAGGATGTCGCGAGCGTCGCGGGTCTCATACTTCATCATGCCGGGGAGATCGGCGTGCCCCGGGCGGGGAGAGGTCATCGCCCGGCGCGAAACGCCTTCGGCCGGCGACATCTCGTCGGACCAGCGCTCCCACTCCGTGTTGCGGATGATGATCGATATCGGCCCCCCGAGGGTGTGCCCAAACCGCACGCCGCCGAGGATCTCGATTTCGTCCTTTTCGAGACGCATGCGCGGGCCCCGACCGTGTCCGAGCCGGCGCCTGGCCAGCTCCTCGGCGAGGCCCTCGGCATCAATCGGGAGACCGAAAGGAACGCCTTCGACGATGGTGGTGAGGGCGGGCCCGTGTGACTCGCCGGCTGTGAGGAAGCGGATCATCGAACCATCGTGGCACGGGCCGGTTTCAATGTCACGCCGTGCCGCCGAGATACCACTCGGCGATGGTGCCGGCCCAGGCAATCGCGAAGTAGGCGCCAACGACGAGATACGGACCAAACGGGATGGCGTCCTTGCGGCTGCGTATCTTCGTGAGAACCAACACGAGCGATACCACGCCGCCGAGAAGGAACGCGGCGAAGATCGCAACGACCAGTGTGTCCCACGACTGGTAGGTAGCGAACAGGCCGAGAAGGAACGCGAGCTTGACGTCACCGAAGCCGAACCCGCCGCGTGCGATCAGCGCGAGCACAAACAGCAGGACGAAGTAGAGCGCTCCCCCGGCAATAGCCCGGACGACCGGTCCGCCTTCCGCGATACCGCCGCCGACCAACAGGACCAGACCGACCGCGGTGCCCGGGAAGAGGATCCGGTTCGGGATCAGCTTGGTATCGATGTCCGTCAGGGTGAGTGTCATGGTGAGACCGACGAACCAGAGGTATGCGGGAAGGGTCCAGTCGACGCCGATCACCGTCGGCGTGCCGGCGAACAGCGCCGCCGTGAGGATGGCCACCAGTGGCGTGCGGCCCGGATGCCGCCGGATCACATCGAACGAACGGTTGGTGGCAACACCTTCGGCGATCACCCCGACCGCCAAGCCGACGGGGACGAGAGCGACAGCGGCGATCGCGACAGGTGTCATGCGCCGGTGAGCCTATCGGCTTCCTCGAACGCGACCCGGTATCTGCCGGCGCTTCGCCGGGCGACGGCTGGGGAGCTCCGCGGTGTCGCGGTCTCCAGCGCCCCTTCACGACAGCGCCGCCTGCGTCGGTTTGGGGGCCGAGGCGATTCCCGCGACGCCAAATCGACGAACCGTGCCGCCCCCTCCACCGACGTACCACTAGAGCGCCGAGAACGCCGCCCGCATGACCTC
>JAHEEL010000150.1 GCA_024640745.1 Actinomycetes bacterium | reverse complement strand
CACGAACAGGTCGCCGACGAGCCGTGCGGATATCGGCTCTCTGGGACGACCCTTCTTGTCCTGCCTGGCGTATCCGTAGAACGGCACAACCGCAGTGATCCGCTTCGCCGACGCACGCTTGAGGGCGTCGATCATGATCAACTGCTCCATGATGTTGAAGTTGAGCGGTTGCGTGTGGCTCTGGATCACAAACGCATCGGCGCCGCGGACGCTCTCCGTGTAGTGGATGTAGATCTCTCCATTGGCAAAGACCGACCGCTCCACGCCGCCGAGCTCGACACCGAGGATGTGTGCCACTTCCTGAGCCAAGGGCTCGTTCGCCGAACCCGAGAAGACCATCAAACGCTTCTGGCTCCGAAGCTCCATCATTCCCCGTCCTGTGAGGCCCGATGCTTCCTTCGCTCAGCGTAGCCAGGGATCTCTTCCTGATGCGAACGCTCGATTGCGAGGGCGCCGGGTGATACGTCGCGCGTGATAACGGAACCCGCACCCGTAAACGCATCGTCGCCGACGGAGACCGGCGCAACCAGGATCGTGTCCGAGCCGATCTTCACTCGGTCGCCGATCGTTGTGCGGTTCTTCTCGAATCCGTCGTAGTTTGCCGTGATCGTCGCCGCGCCGACATTTGAGTCCGTGCCGATCGTGGTATCCCCGATGTAGCTGAGATGGGGGACCTTCGAGTCCGGCCCGATCTCCGACTTCTTGACCTCGACAAACGCCCCGACCTTCGAGCGGTCGCGCAGATCTGCACCGGGGCGCAGGAAGGAAAACGGCCCGACGGTGGCCCCGGGACCGACCGATGCGCCGTCGAGCACCGAGAATCTGACCGACGCACCGGCCGAGATCGTCGTATTGCGCGCGTGAACGCTCGGCCCCACCTCGGCCCCGGCGGCGACCACTGTGTTGCCCTCGAGGTACACGTCCGGATACAGGCGCGCCCCGGACCCGACCTCTACCCCCACATCGACATACGTCCGCGTCGGGTCGACCATCGCGACCCCGTCGGCCATCAATCCGGCGTTGATGCGATCTCGGAGTGTCTCGGAAACACGCGCCAGGTCGCTGTGGGAGTTCACGCCGACACACTCCTCCGGGTCGGCGCCGACGCCGACGATTCGCCGGCCGTCTGCGGCGAGAATCCCGATCACATCGGTGAGGTAATACTCGCCCTGGAGATTGTCACTCCCGAGCCGGCCGAGCGCATCGGAGAGCGCCGCCGCGTCGAACGCGTACACCGAAACATTCACCTCTTCGATCGCCCGCTGCCGCTCGCTCGCGTCACGCACTTCGACGACGCCGATGATCTCGCCGTCGCTGCGCTCGACACGTCCGAAATCGTTCGGTTCCTGAAACACCGTGGTGAGCATCGTGGCGGCCGCGCCCTTGCGACGATGCGTGTCCAGGACATCTTCCAGCGTCTCGGTGTGGAGCAGCGGCATATCGCCGAGGAGAATCAACACGGTATCGGCGGACCCCGAGCATGCACCGAACCCAACACGAGCGGCGTCGCCGGTCCCGAGTTGGGGCTCTTGCACCACTCCGATGGCTTCGCTCGGGAGCAGTGCCACGACATCGTCGGCTCCGTGGCCCACGACGACGACGGTCTCGTCGGCACCGAGCGGCTCGGCGGTGTCGAGAACCCACCCGAGGAGGCTCCGGCCGCAGGCGCGGTGGAGCACCTTGGGGAGCTCCGACTTCATCCTCGTGCCTTTCCCGGCCGCGAGCACGATCACGGCAAGATGCATGGGGCCTCCAAGGGACGTCGCTGGGGGGACAGGGCTCGAACCCGTACCGGATGGACCAAAACCACCTGTGCTGCCAGTTACACCACCCCCCAGTGGTGGTGCCAGAGATTAGGCGCGTGGGCCTGCTTCTCGCCCCCGCCCCCGCACATCTGACGGAGGAAGGTCTCGACGCATGGTTGTTTCCGGCCGCTGGAGGCGGGAAGGCGGTAGCCGGTCACTCCCCTGCCTCACGCCAGCCGTGCGGGACGGGCTCCACAGCTCGCATCGCCGACACCCCGGCCGGGACCGCGCTCAGTGCTTCCTCCGCCTCCCTTCGGGTCGCGAAGTAGGCAAACAACCCCGCTCCGCTGCCGGTCATGACCACCGGAACGCCCCACCGATGAGCGAGCTCGGCACGCCAATCGTCGACAGCCGGAGCGACCGAGACGGCCGCCGGGTACAGGTCGTTTGCCAGCGGTGCATACCCGCGCAATGCCGGCGGCAGATCGCCGGAGCTGATCGGCGGCCCGTCCGGACCGCCGAGCGTATCCCACGCCCGGTAGACCGCTCTCGTTTCGAGCTCGATCGGCGGGACGACGATCGCCAGAGCGAAGCCGGTTGCCAACGGCTCGGGCGAAACGAGCTCGCCATGGCCGGTGACGATTGCAGTACCGCCGACGAGCGCGAACGGAACATCCGAGCCGAGCTCCGCCGCCAGGGTCCGCACCCCATCGAAGGAGACTGAAAACCGCCGGGCGGCAAGGCCCAAAGCGGCCGCCGCATTGGCGCTACCACCACCGAGACCGGCCGGTGACGGGATGTCCTTGCGCACGACGACCCTGATCGAGCCGCCGGTACGCCCCATCGATCGCGCAGCGGCGACGGCCCGCCACGCCAGGTTCGTCCAATCGGCCGGCGCTCTTCCGCCCGGAACCTCGATCGCGTCGGATTCGGCGTCCTCCACCACAATCTCGTCACACCAGTCGACGCTCTGGAACAGGCCCCGTAGCGGGTGGTATCCGTCGGCGCCGACCGAACGCACTCGCAGGCCGAGGTTCACCTTTGCATACGCGAACGCTCTCACCGCACCGCCTCCCTCGCGATCGCAAGGTATGCATCGGGACCCAGCTCCTCCGGCCGCGCCGTTGGGTCAACGCCGCAACGCTCGAGGACCGCCTGCGCTCCCGGCAGCACGTCGGCGAGACTGCGACGCAACATCTTCCTGCGCTGGCCGAATACAACCGACGCGATCTCGATCGCTCGTTCGGCCTCCTGCGGTGCCGGGTGACGAACCAGATCGACCACCGTCGATGCCACGCCGGGTTTCGGATAGAACACCTCCGATCCGACCGTAAACGCCTTCTTGCCGGTGGCGTGGAGCGCAACGATGACCGACGGGAGCCCGTAGCTCCGTGTCCCGGGCGGTGCCAGCATTCGATCGGCGACTTCGCGCTGCACCAGGACAACCAGCCGTTCCACATTCGACGCCTGCCGGAGCGCGTCGAGGACGATTCCGGTCCCGACGTTGTAGGGCAGATTCGAGACGAGCACCCACGTTCCCGGACCCAGGTCGCGAGAGAGATCCGCATTGCCGGCGTCCGCATGGCGAATCTCAACGCTCTGGAGCCTTCCGACCGTGTCGCTCAGAACCCGCACGAGGCCGGCGTCGATTTCATAGACGACCACCTCGGCGCCCGCAGCGGCGAGGCCGGCTGTGAGCGTGCCGGTACCGCCACCGATCTCGACAACCTGCGACCCCGGACCGACCGACGACAACCGCACAATTCGTTCAATGATGTTCGGGTCGACGAGGAAATGCTGACCGTACGCCTGGTTGGGGTGCACACCGTGCTTGTCGAGCAGGCTTCGGATCATTGCCTTGCCGTGCGGCTTCGGATCAGCCACGCGGTGCGCCAAACACGCGCTCCGCAGTCTCGGTCGTGATCCGGGCAACCTCGTCGCCCGGCACACCCCAGATTTCGGCGAGCATCGCCCCATTGAACGCGGTCCACTCGGATCGATTGGGTTCCCCCCGGTGTGGCTCCGGAGCGAGGTAGGGCGTATCGGTCTCGACCATGGTGCGCTCCGGCGGCGCTTCGGCGGCCCCCCGGCGCACGGTGTCACCGGTCGTGTAGGTGATCGGACCGGCAAACGAGAAGGTCGCACCGAGTTCCCGGAAGCGCTTGGTCCAGCGGGGACCGCCGGTCCAGCAATGCAGGATCGCCTGCTCACCGAGGTTTGCTTCGGCAAGGATCTCGTAGACGTCGGCGAAGGAATCGCGCGTGTGGACGATCACCGGCTTCCCGAGATCGGATGCAAGCTGCACCTGGTCGCGGAACGCGCGCCGCTGGTCATCTCGCGGTGACAGGTTGCGGTAGTAGTCGAGTCCGATCTCACCCACCGCCCACGCTTCGACGATAAGCGCCGAGAGGCGCCCTGCCTCCTCCTCCCACCGTTGCGCGTCATGGGGATGAAGCCCGGCCGCCCACCCGACGCGGTCGGGGCGAGCGGCGGCGATCGTGCGTGCCTGCACGCTCGTCTCGAGGTCGACGCCGGGAACGAGCATCCAGGCGATTCCCTCACGAACGGCGCGATCGACCGCAGCCAGCGGGTCATCGGCCATGAACACGTGGGAATGGCTATCGACCCAGGCGGTCATCGTTCCCTCACTCGCGGTCGTCGAACGGCTCCATCTTGGCGTAGAGCGGACCCAACGTGCCAATTGCGGTGCCGGCGGGTACCGCCGGACGATTCCACCAGGGCCCGTCCTCGCCCACCTCGACGGACAACGCCTCGAGCAGCATCACGGTCGTGAACGGAAGGTACGGGTAGAGGGCAACGGCGATGCCCGCGATGGCCTCAACGGCAACACTCAACGTCGTGCCCGTCCGTTCGATGTCGGTCTTCGCCGTCTTCCACGGTTCACGGTCGTTGAGGTAGGCGTTGACCGTCTGCGCGCCGCTCATCGCGCGTTGGAGTCCTCCCCGGAGTCTCACATCGGAGATCAGGTCGCCGACCTCGTAGAGCGTTGCGTCCACGGAGGACAGGAGCGCCTCGTCTTCGGCATCGAAAGCGATCCGATCCTGCACGACGCCGTCGAAGTAGCGGTGGGTCATCGACACGACCCGATTCACGAGGTTCCCCCAGGTCGCGACGAGTTCGTCATTCACCCGCCGCACCATGCCGTCCTCCGACATGTCGGTGTCGTTCGTTTCGGGGAAGTTGATCGCAACGGCATACCGGAGCGCATCCGGTTCGAAGTTCTCGAGGTACCACGTGATCGACCGGCCAACGCCCCGACTTGCCGAACCCTTCTCACCTCGGAACGTGATGAATTGGTTTGCCGGCACGTCCGTAGGGAGTTCGAGTCCGCCGTAGCCCATCAGCAGCGCGGGCCAGTAGACGGCATGGAAGGGGATATTGTCCTTGCCGATGAAGTAGTAGCTCTCGGCGTCGGGATTCTCCCACCAATCCTTCCAGGCATCCGGCTCGCCACGTAGGCGCGCCCATTCCTTGGCCGCAGACAGATACCCCATGACCGCTTCCCACCAAACGTAGATCGACTTGCCGTCCCCGAGGTCGTCGGTCGGCAGCGGAATCCCCCACTCGAGATCGCGCGTGAAGGCCCGATCGTGGAGGCCGTCCTCGACCATTCCAATGGCGAAGTTCACCACGTGGGGGCGCCAACCCTTGCGTGTGCGGAGCCATTCCAGGAGCGGCTCCTGGAACTCCGAGAGCTTCCAGTAGAAGTGCTCGGTCTCCTTCAGGATCGGTGTCGTGTCCGACAGCTTCGAGCGCGGGTCGATGAGGTCGATCGGATCAAGCGTCCTGCCGCAGTTGTCACACTGATCACCGCGGGCACCGGAGTAGCCACAGTGCGGGCACGCACCCTCGACATAGCGGTCGGGGAGGAACCGGCCGGCTTCCTCGTCGTAGAACTGTTCCGTGGTCTTCCGATAGAGGTAGCCGTTCTCGAGGAGGCGCACGAAGAAGTCCTGAGCGACCTC
>JAHEEL010000149.1 GCA_024640745.1 Actinomycetes bacterium | reverse complement strand
CGAGCGCGGTACGGATCGCGTCAAGCGCGGGCTGGCCGAGATGCTGAAGGGCGGCGTCATCATGGACGTCGTCAATGCCGAGCAAGCCACGATCGCAGAAGAAGCCGGCGCCGTGTCGGTGATGGCGCTCGAGCGGGTTCCGGCGGACATCCGAGCGCACGGGGGCGTGGCGAGAATGGCCGACCCCGCGAAGGTCGAGGAGATCATCAACGCGGTTTCGATTCCCGTGATGGCGAAGGCTCGGATCGGCCACTTTGTCGAGGCGCAGGTGCTCGAATCGCTCGGCGTCGACTACATCGACGAGTCGGAGGTGCTCACCCCGGTTGGTGAGAACCACATCGACAAGCGTTCCTTCACCGTGCCGTTTGTCAACGGGGCGAAGGATCTCGGCGAGGCGCTCCGGCGGATCGGCGAGGGCGCCGCCATGATCCGGACGAAGGGCGAACCGGGTACCGGAAACGTCGTTGAGGCGGTGCGACACATGCGGCTCATGAACAGCCAGATCCGCTGGCTCACCACGCTCGATCCTGACCAATTGATGAACGCGGCGAAGGAGCTGCGCGCTCCGATCGATCTCGTGCGCGAAGTCGCTGCATCGGGGGCGCTGCCCGTGGTCAACTTCGCCGCCGGCGGAATCGCCACGCCATCCGATGCTGCGCTGATGATGCAGTTGGGCTGTGACGGGATCTTCGTCGGCTCCGGCATCTTCAAGTCGGGTGATCCCGACGTGCGTGCACGGGCCATCGTCGAAGCGACCACGTTCTTCAAGGACCCGGCGAAGGTGGCCGCCGTGTCGAAGAACCTCGGCGAGGCGATGGTGGGCATCAATGTCGACACCCTGCTCGCCGAAGAGCGGATGCAGGATCGGGGCGACTGAGGTGCGGATTGGCGCGCTCGCCCTCCAGGGCGACTTCCGCGAGCATCTTGCGGTCGTTGAGCGGCTCGGGCACGAAGGCATCGAGGTGCGGACACCCGACGAACTCGCCGTTGCGGACGCGCTCATCATTCCCGGGGGAGAATCGACCGCGATCGGCCGCCTCGCCGTGATCTACGAGCTCGTCGAGCCGCTCCGGAGGCGCATCGTGAACGGCATGCCGGTGCTCGGCACATGTGCCGGGATGATCTTCCTTGCTGCCGGAACCACCGGGGCGGCGCAACCGCAACTGGGTGTCCTCGATGTGATCGTCGAGCGCAATGCGTTCGGCCGGCAGGTGGACTCGTTCGAGGCCGATCTCCGAGTTGTGGGCCTCGACCGTCCACTGCGGGCGGTCTTCATCCGCGCACCGTGGATCGAGAAGGTCGGCGGTGACGTAGAGGTGCTCGCCGCGGTGGACGATCCGTCCGGAGGAGGCTCGCACCCGGTTGTGGTGCGCCAAGACCGTATCCTGGCGACATCATTCCACCCTGAGCTGACGAGCGACGACCGTCTTCACCGCATGTTGATCGAGTCTGTCGAGGAGCGCTGATGGCCGGACATTCGAAATGGGCAAACATCAAGCACCGAAAGGGGCGCCAAGACGCCAAACGCGGGAAGCTGTTCGCCAAGCTCATCAAGGGCATCGAGGCGGCCGCGAGGGCCGGCGGTTCGGACGTCGAGGGGAACCCGGCGTTGGCGACGGCCGTCCAGAAGGCCAAGGATGCTTCCGTCCCCAAGGACAACATCGAACGAGCCATTGCCCGCGGCGCCGGGGATGCCGACGGCGTCGACTACGAGGAGATCTGGTACGAAGGCTACGCGCCCGGGGGGGTGGCGCTCTACGTCGAGATCCTCACCGACAACCGCAATCGGGCGGCTGCGGATGTTCGATCGACCTTCTCGAAGAATGGGGGGAGCCTCGGAGAACCGGGCTCGGTGGCCTACCTGTTCGAACAGAAGGGCTATCTGTTGGTTCGGGGCGACGAGGACACGGTCATGATGGCGGCACTCGAAGGCGGCGCCGACGATGTGCAGGCAGCGGACGATCAGTGGGAGATCACCTGTGCCGCCGGAGACCTCGCCGCCGTGCGCTCGGCCGTTGAAGCCGAAGGCGTGACTGTCGAGCAGGGCGAGGTGAGCCAGATCGCCTCCGTCTCCGTTTCGGTGAACGAGGCGAATGCTCGGAAGGTCCTGCGCCTGGTCGATGCGTTGGAGGATCTCGACGACGTGCAGGCGGTTCACAGCAACTTCGATATTCCCGACGACGTCCTCGCGTCGCTCGAGTAGCGTCATCGATTCGCAACCGGGGAGGACCGGCCGTGCCCGACCATCTGATTCCAGCGCCCGCCGGAACGAGGGTGCGGCTGAAGACCGGGGAGCGGGACGGCCTTCCGACGTTCCTGCAGTTCGATGTCGTCGGTTGGGCCCAGAAGCAGAGCAGCGACGGGCGGTGGGTCCTCGTCCCGATGATCTGGGGCTACGGCTCGGAGAACACCGGCCAGGCAGATCGGCTCGACGATGTGGTCGACCACATGTCGCAGAGTGGGATCCGCGTCGAGAACTACACGCTCGTCTTGCCGGAGCTCGGCGGGGACTTCTGAGGGCGGTCGGGCGGGCTGGAGCGAGGTGTTGGGTTCTGTCGCCTCCAGGCGCTACGATGCAGAACATATGTTCGTATTGGGAATCGATCCGGGCCTGACGCGCACCGGGTACGGCATCATCGAAGCGACCGGCTCGGGTGAGCGCGCGGTTGCTGCCGGGGCCATTCGAACCGATCCGTCGCAGCCGCTCGGAGCCCGTTTCGTCGAGCTGGCGCGGGATCTGCGCGCGATCGTGAACGACTACCAGCCACAAGCTGCAGCCATCGAACAGGTCTTTGTGAACAACAACCGCCAGACGGCGATGTCGGTTGCTCGCGCGTCCGGAGTCGCGCTCCTTGTCCTCTCCGAAGCCGGGCTCGAGACGGCCGAATACACCCCGTCCGCCGTGAAGCTCGCGCTCACCGGGTCCGGCGGCGCCGACAAGCAGCAGATGCAGCGAGTGGTTGCGATGCGCCTCGCATTGACCCAAGCCCCGCAACCCGCCGACGCGGCCGACGCTCTGGCCGTTGCGCTGTGCCACGTGCAGCACCGGAGCCTGATCGCGAGGATGTCGTGATCGGTCGTCTCCGCGGAACGCTCGCCGCCGCCGGGACCGAGCGCGTGGTGATCGATGTCGGAGGGGTTGGTTATGAGGTCGGCGTCGCGGGGCGAACGTTCGTGGAGTTGCCGGGAGTCGGTTCCGAGGTGGTGCTCCACACCCATCTCCACGTTCGCGAAGACCAGATGGCGCTCTACGGCTTCATGACGTCGGAAGATCGAGACCTGTTCCAGTTGCTTCTCGGTGTCTCGGGCGTCGGCCCAAAGGTCGCCCTTGCCATTCTGGCGACCATGACCTCGGACGATCTCCGCCGAGTGGTGATCTCCGACGACGTCGCAGCACTGACCGCGGTTCCGGGGATCGGCAAACGGTCCGCCCAGAAGCTGCTCCTCGAGCTTCGGCCCAAGCTCGATGTACCGGACGGAGCGCTTCGGTCGTCGGGTCCGATGGGCGAAGTGCGAACGGCGCTGGAAGGGCTCGGCTACCAGTCTGATGAAATCAGCGGGGCGCTGCGCGAGCTTCCGGTCGATCTCACTGTGGAAGAGATGCTGCGGAGGTCCCTACAGGCCCTCGGACGCCGGGGGGACCAGTGAGAGACGAAGGACTGCTCACCGGAGACCCGCTGCCCGAGGACGACGCGATCGAGATCGGCCTGCGCCCCCACCGGATGGACGAGTTCGTCGGCCAGGGGGCCCTGAAGGAGCGTCTCGCGATCCTGATCGAGGCGGCACGAGGCCGAGGTGAGGCGATCGACCATGTGCTCTTCTCCGGACCACCCGGCCTCGGGAAGACATCGCTCGCCGGAATCCTGGCCGCCGAAATGAACGCGCAGTTTCGCGGCACGTCGGGACCCGCGCTCGACCGCCCCGGCGACTTGGCGGCGGTGATCACGAATCTCGAGGCGGGCGACGTGCTGTTCATCGACGAGATCCACCGCTTGCCTCGACAGGTCGAAGAGGTGCTGTATCCGGCGATGGAGGATTTTCAGCTCGACATCGTCGTCGGGAAGGGCCCGGCCGCGCGATCGATCAAGATCGATCTTCCGCCATTCACGCTGGTCGGCGCTACTACCCGGGTCGGCCGGGTCGCCCCGCCGCTGCGCGATCGCTTCGGCTATGTCGCGCGGATCGACTACTACGAGCCCGGCGATCTCGCGGCCATCCTCCACCGGTCGTCGGCGATCCTCGAGGTGGACATCACGGAAGAAGGGTCACGTACGATTGCGCGCCGGAGCCGTGGGACGCCGCGAGTGGCGAACCGGCTGCTGCGGCGGGTACGCGACTACGCAGCCGTGCGCGCCGACGGGCACATCGACGAGGCGGTAGCCGACCGCGCGCTCGAGGTCTTCGAGGTCGACGGGCTCGGCCTCGACAAGGTCGATCGCGCGATTCTCGAATCCGTCATCGGCAAGTTCGGGGGTGGTCCGGTGGGCCTGTCGACGCTGGCCATCGCCGTGGGCGAAGAACCCGAAACCGTTGAGGACGCCTACGAACCGTTCCTCCTTCAAGAGGGCTTCCTCCAGCGCACACCACGCGGCCGGATCGCGACCGAACGCGCGTACGAGCATCTCGGCGTCGAGAGGATCGAGACGGCCTCGCCGCAGGGAAGCCTGTTGGAGTAGAAGGGCACGAGGCGCGAGGCGCCGAGACCTGAGACACGAGACGCTAGACCCGAGACTTCCGACGCCGTCGTCTGGTGTCTTCTGTCTTCTGTCTTTCGTCTCGTGTCTCGTGTCTCGTGTCTCCTGTCTTTCCTCTCACGTCTTCCCACTTGATACTGCTTCCCTCGTATCTTCTCCCTTGCCATGGACGCCTCAGACTTTGATTACCACCTCCCTGCGGACAAGATCGCACAGGAGGCCATCGAGCCTCGTGACGCCGGCCGGCTGTTGGTGGTGGACGGACTGGCGGATTGTGAGTTCCGCGACTTTCCGGACTTGTTGGAAGCGAACGATCTCGTTGTCGTGAACACCACCCGGGTGCGACCGGCACGGGTGCGTGCCACCAAGGCGACGGGAGGGGGCGTCGAACTCCTGCTGACCAAGCGAATCGCCGGCACCGAATGGGAGGCATTGATCCGTCCCGCGCGGCGCATACGACCGGGCACCGAAATGCACGCCGGACCGCTCGAAATGACCGTGACAACGGAACCCGACCGCGGCGTTGTCACATTGTCGATCGATTCGCAACGAGATGTCGACGACGTGCTCCGGGACCTCGGCGAGGTACCCCTTCCGCCCTACTTTCACGGAACGCTCGACGACGATGAGCGCTATCAAACCATCTTCGCTGCAGATGTCGGGTCGGCCGCTGCACCGACCGCGGCCCTGCACTTCACACCGAGCATCATCGAGGCACTTTCGGATCGCGGCATTCGCGTTGTCGGCATTGACCTCGAAGTCGGACTGGATACGTTCCGGCCGATGAGCGATGGACCCGTCTCCGATCATCCGATGCATCGGGAGCGTTTCACGGTTCCGGAGACCACCAGCGATGCCGTCGCGGCGACGCGCGAGCGCGGTGGACGCGTGATTGCCATCGGCACCACGGTGGTTCGCACGCTCGAAACGGCCGGCGAGATCGACGGAACGGTTCGACCCGGCTCGGGGACTACCGATCTCTTGATCGCTCCGGGATATCGGCCGAAGGTGGTCGACGCGGTGCTCACGAACTTCCATGCGCCAAGAACGAC
>JAHEEL010000148.1 GCA_024640745.1 Actinomycetes bacterium | reverse complement strand
TCGGCCGATCGCCGATGATGCCGATGAACGAGAGCCGGATGAGGTAGGTCCCGACGCCGATGGCGAGAATGATCGCGACGTTGGTCATGTCATGAGCCGTTGCGCCACGACCCCGGCGATAACACCGCTGAGCGCCCCGATCATCAGGCCCAGCCCGTACGGAGCACCGGCAGCGGCTACGGCAATCCCGCTGCCGACGACGGCGGCGATGATCTCGGGTCGGCCCTTGAGCGTCGGCACCAGGAGGATCACGAACATCAGTGGGATGGCGAAGTCGAGAGACCATGAGGCCGGCACCTGAGCGCCGAGAACGATCCCGGCGATCGTGAAGATCTGCCAGGTCACCCAGAGGCCGAGACCGGCGCCGGTGAAGTACCAGCGGCGGTAGGTGGGATCGTCAACCTGTCCGAACCGGACGATCGAGATCGCAAACGCCTGATCGGTGAGCAGATAGGGGAGTACGAGGCGCGCGACTCTTGGGAACTCACGGAAGGCGGGGGCAAGCGCTGCGCTGTACATGAGATGGCGGGCGTTGATGGTGAGCGCCGTCGCGACGACCACGGCCCCGGCAGCGCCGGCGTCCAACAGCTGGAGCGTGGCGAGCTGGGCGGCGCCGGCGAAGATGATGAACGAGGTCGCCCCGCCGAGCCACGGACCGATCTCCGAACCGGCGGCAACGATGCCGAATACCAGCCCAAACGGAATCACCGCGATGATGAGCGGAGCGAACGCGCGAGCGCCGTCGGCAAACGCTGATCTGCGAATCGACGCGTGGTGCTCCATGGGAACCGTCGACGATAGGCGCCACTCGGCGGCTCACATTCGAGCTGGAAGCCGGTGAAGGGTCTACCGCTTCTTCCGGCGCTTGCGCTCACTCTCGGTGAGGAACCGTTTGCGGACGCGGATCGCGTGCGGTGTGACCTCGACGAGCTCATCGTCGGAGATCCACTCGATGGCGAGCTCGAGCGTCATGTCCCGGTGGGGCTTGAGCTTGATTGCCTCGTCGGTTGAGTGCGTGCGGATGTTCGTGAGCTGCTTGGTCTTGGTGGGGTTGACCTGCATGTCTTCGGGTCGGGATGCCTCGCCGATGATCATGCCCTCGTAGACCTCGGTGTTCGGACCGATGAACAGCTCCCCGCGCTTCTGGAGGTTGTCGAGCGCGAAGCCGGTCGAGGTGCCCATTCGGTCCGCGATCATCGCTCCCCCTTGACGATGGGGGAGCTCACCGGCCCACGGCATCCAGCCGGCATGGTGCTGGTGAACGAGGGCCGTGCCGCGCGTGGCGGTCATGAGGAGCGAGCGAAACCCGAGGAGGCCCCGCGCGGGGGCGGTGAGGGTCACGATGGTGCGCCCGGCGTCGCCGGGTCTCAGGTCGGTGACCTGACCCTTTCGGGGGGCGATGGCCTGGGTCACGGTGCCGACGTGATCGTTCGGCACGTCGACGACCGCCCGCTCGAGTGGTTCCTGGGGCTTGCCGGCGATCTCCCGAATGATCACCTCGGGGCGCGAGACCTGGAGTTCGTACCCCTCCCGCCGCATGGATTCAATGAGCACGGCAAGCTGCAGTTCACCGCGACCGGCGACCTCGATCACTTCGGGCGACGACGTGGAACCGATGCGGATGGAGACATTCCCGAGCACTTCCCGGTCGAGGCGCTCCTTGATTTGGCGCGAGGTGACGAAGCGTCCATCTCTTCCGGACAGCGGCGAGGTGTTGACGCCGAACGTCATACGGAGCACCGGCTCATCGACTTCGATTCGCGGGAGCGGCTGCGGATCGGCGGCATCGGCGATGGTGTCGCCGATCTCGACTTCGGGGAAGCCGGCGACGACGAACAGGTCGCCCGCGACTCGTTCCTCGACATCCACGCGGCCGAGGTTCTCGAAGCCGAGCAGTTGGGTCAGACGGCGCTTGAGTGGGGGCTCCTCCTCATTGGAATGGCAGAGCGCTACTTGATCGCCGGACCGGAGGGTTCCTTGCACTACCCGTCCGATCGCGAGGCGACCGAGATAGTCGGACGCGTCGAGGTTGGTGACCAGCGCCTGGAGCGGCGCCTCTGGATCTCCGGACGGTGCCGGGATGGTGCCGACGATCGCATCGAAGAGCGGAGACAGGTCGGTGTCGGCATCGGGCACCCCGGTGCCGACCATGGCATGCCCACGGCGGGCGATCGAAGAGATGATCGGGAACTCGATGTGGTGGTCGGCGGCGTCGAGGTCGAAGAAGAGTTGGTAGACCTCATCGGCGACTTCATCAATGCGGGCGTCGGCCCGGTCGACCTTATTGATCACGACGACCGCCGGGAGACCTCGTTCGAGAGCTTTCGAAAGAACGTAGCGCGTTTGGGGCATTGGGCCCTCTGCGGCGTCGACGAGAAGGAGGACCCCGTCGACGAGGGCGAGCGCCCGCTCGACCTCGCCGCCGAAGTCGGCGTGTCCCGGCGTATCGACGAGATTGATCTTCGTCCCGTTCCACGTCACCGATGCGGCCTTCGCGAGGATCGTGATGCCCCGCTCGCGTTCCTGGTCACTCGAATCCATGATGCGGTCGACGTGTGCTTCGTGTGAACCGAACACGCCCGCTGCGCCGAGCATGGCATCGACGAGGGTCGTCTTGCCGTGGTCGACGTGCGCGATCAACGCGACGTTCCGGAAGGAGGGGGAGGCCATGGCGCGGATGCTATGCACGGAATCCACGTACCCAGGGTGGGCATCGCCTCAGAAGACGTCGTGGGTCGACAGGGCGCCAGGGCTGTCGCGATCGATTCGATCTATGGTCTCATCTGGCAAACCCTGGGTTGCGCGGTTCAGAGCTTTCGAGCCCTCCACGCCTCTTCGGCCGGCCACCGCCTTGCCCATTCGGTCGTGACGAAGGGGTAGTCGGTCTTCGCTCCCTCTGGCGGCCGTAGCTCGATGAGGTCCAGGATCTCGAAGCCGTTGGCGCGGAGCAGTCGAATCCAATCGCCGTGGCCGAGGTGGAACTCAATGCCGTCGTAGTCGGGCCACTCGAAGCGGTGCATGCCGAACCAGTCGCGGTGCAGCGTCGGGCCGGCCGGAAGCTCCTCGTCGTCGTCGACACAGAGCATCAGGAGCGAGGAATTCCCGAGGAAGACGATGTCGCCGCCCGGCCGCAGCACCCGGGCGGCCTCAGGGATCCAGCGATAGGGATCCGACCAGATGGCCGCGCCGTACTCAGAGATCACGACGTCGAACGACCCGTCTCGGAACGGCAGCTGCTCGGCGATGCCGTGAATCAGCGGAAAGCGCAAATCGTGCTCGTCCTGGAGCCGCCGGGCCGTGGCGAGCTGAGCCGGCGAATTGTCGAGGCCGACCGGTCGCCCTCCGCGACGGGCCACCCAGGCCGACACATATCCCGTGCCACAGCCATCTTCCAGCACGTCTCGTCCGGCGACGTCGGGCAGGAAACCAACGTCCCGCTCTGGGATCCCCCACAGTCCCCACACCGGCTCCGACGACCAGTTGCGTTCACCGGCGGATGCATACCAGTCGGCCTGCCTGTCCCATTCCCTTCGATTGGCCGACACGTAGTCCGGGATGTCGCTCGTCATCGGCGCAACGCTACTCATGAGCGCGGACCGAAGCCGGGCGGCCGGTGGCAGCGCGCCTAGGTCTACCGTGATGCCCATGCGCTATGGAGCCTTCATCCCCCAGGGCTGGCGTCTCGACCTCGTCGGGATCGACCGGTCCGAGCAATGGCCGACCATGCTCGGCGTCGCCAGGACGATCGAGTCCCTCGGCTACGAGTCTTTGTGGGTCTACGACCATTTCCACACGGTCCCGATCCCCACACAGGAGTCGAGCTACGAGGCGTGGACGCTGATGGCTGCACTCGCCTCGTCGACGGAAACGGTGCGTCTCGGCCAGATGTGCACATCGAACTCGTACCGGAACCCGGCCTACCTGGCCAAGGTAGCGGCCGACATCGACGTCATCTCGAACGGACGGGTCGACATGGGCATCGGCGCCGGCTGGTATGAAGGCGAGTACCTCGGCTACGGCTACCCGTTCCCGAAGGCCTCGGTGCGAATCGGGCAGCTCGGCGAAGGTGTGGAGATCATGCGGAGGATGTGGACCGAGGACGAAGTCCACTACGAAGGGCGCTACTACCAGCTCGCGGGAGCGATCAGTCGCCCCAAGCCGATCCAGGAACCGATTCCGATATGGGTCGCGGGCGGGGGAGAGCAGCTCACGCTTCGAGTTGCCGCCCGGTATGCCGACTACACCAACTACGCAATGCAGCTCGACGCGTTCATTCACAAGAGCAAGGTCCTGGCAGGACATATGGCAGCGATCGGTCGGCCCTTTGACGAGATCGTCCGCTCGTCCAACTACACCGTCATCATCGGCGAGACTGAGGCGGACGCGGCTACGAAGGTCGACGAGTACGTCGCGCGAATCGAGGCCCTGGCCGGGGCCGAGAAGGCCGAGGCGGCGCGGGCGAACGCGCACAAGGTCGGCCTGATCGGCACTCCCGAGCAGGTGGTCGACCAACTCCGTCCATGGGTTGCCGCCGGCATGTCCTATGCGATCGCCTATTTCCCAGAGGCGGCCTACGACACGTCCGGCCTCGAGCTGTTCGCGAGCCGCGTCGCCCCCGCGTTGAACTGACCGGAGACCGCGCATCACTGCATTGGATCGCCGGTAACGTTCCGTCGATGAATCGAGAGGATTCGAAGATGCTGCGAACCAATCGCTTGATGAGGACTCGCCACCGCCCGCTGGGTTCTCTGGCGCTCCTGTTGCTCCTCGTTGCGGCCATCGTCGCATCGGGATGCGGTGGCACGGAGAGCCCGCCGAGAACGCCGGACGACGGGGGTGACCTCTCGGCGGAGGCGGCCGCCGGCAAGGAGCTTGCCAGTCAGTTCTGTTCCGCGTGCCACGGACAGGACTTCGAGGGTGTCGGCGGCCTCGGCCCTTCCTTCCACGACGATTCCTTCATCCGGGATCACACGGAGGCCCAGCTTGTCGCGTTCATCAAAGAGGGCCGGCCGGCCGACGCACCGGACAACGAGAGCGGGGTGGCCATGCCCGCCTACGGTGGCAACCCTCGCCTCACCGACGAGCAGCTCAGCGACATCGTCGAGTTTCTCAAGGCGCTGCAGTAGCGGATCGACCCTGCCGTCGGGCCGATCCTACGCCGACACGGTCGCCGGTTCCTCATCCCATATGCCGGTCTCGAGGTACCGTTCGATCGACGCCGCGGCGATCCGTCCGGCGCCCATCGCGAGGATGACCGTTGCGCCGCCGGTGACGATATCGCCGCCGGCGAATACCCCGGGCATGGTGGTTCGCCCGGTTGTCTCGTCGACCGCCAGCGTGCCCCAACGGGTTTGCTCGAGATGTGGCTCAGTTGCCGGGAGCAGCGGATTCGGGGCGTTTCCGATCGCCACGATTGCGACATCGGCCGGCAGGTCGAAGATGTCGCCTTCGATCGGCACCGGCCGCCGGCGACCCGACTCGTCGGGCTCGCCGAGCTCCATGCGCTGCAGGCGCACCCCGGTGAGCCAACCGTCCTCGTTGCCGAGCAGCTCGATCGGCGAGACGAGGAAGTCGAAGACGATGCCCTCCTCCTTCGCGTGATGGATCTCCTCCGCGCGAGCCGGCATCTCGGCCTCGGTTCGTCGGTAAGCCACACGAACCTCCTCGGCTCCGAGACGGAGTGGCGTCCTCGCACTGTCCATCGCCGTGTTGCCTCCCCCGAACACGACCACGCGTTTGCCGGTGAGGTCGAGCACCGGGGTCTCGGCGTCGTCGCGGTACGCGCC
>JAHEEL010000013.1 GCA_024640745.1 Actinomycetes bacterium | reverse complement strand
GATGCGCTGATGAGCCTCGAAAGCCGCAGCGAAGTCGAGGACTTCGTGCGCGATCTGTGCACGCGACATGAGATCGAAGAGCTGAGTGCCCGCTGGAACGTCGTTCAACTCCTCGACCAGGGCCTCTCCTACCGTCGCATTGCGGAAGCAACCGGCGTCTCAACGACCACGATCACGCGCATCAACGAGTGGCTCCTCCACGGAACGGGCGGATACCGCGCCGCGTTGGACCAGACCAAGGAGCCGAGACTATGAACCTCCGCCTCGCCGTCCCGACCAAGGGACGCCTCGCCGAGCCCAGCGCCGAACTCCTCCGGCGGGCCGGCATCCGATTCGAGCGGAGCGACCGCGCCCTCTCGGTGACATCGCGATCGGCACCCGTGGAGCTTCTCTTCGTTCGATCCGAAGATGTCGCCGAGCTCGTTGCCGACGGCGTCGCCAGCCTCGGCATCACCGGCCACGACCTCGTCGGCGAGTCGGGATTCGACCTGGATGCGCTCATGCCGCTCGGCTTTGGCCGCTGCACGCTCACCGTCGCGGTACCCGAGGATTCGCCGATCCAGGAAGCAGCCGGGCTCGCCGGGAAACGAGTTGCCACCTCGCACCCGCGAACCGTCAACCGCTATTTCGGGTCTCGCGGCATCGGGGTCGAGACTGTCGCAATGCGCGGATCGGTCGAGGTCGCGACGAAACTCGACGTCGCCGACGGCATCGCGGACCTGGTCTCCACCGGAAGCACGATGTTGGTCAACGGTCTCCGGCCGCTCGATCGGCTGCTCGAGTCGGAAGCGGTCTTGATCGCCCCGTCGGCGCAACCGCTCGACTCCACGGCCGAGACCCTCGTCACGATGGTCGGCGCCGTCGTCGCCGCCCGCTCGAGGCGCTACGTCCTGATGAATGCGCCGCGAGCGATCGTGCCCGAAATCGAAAAGATCATCCCCGGCATGGAGGCACCGAGCGTCGTCCCCCTCGCACACAACGGCATGGTCGCGGTCCACTCGGTAGTCGAGGCAGATCGCTTGTGGCAGGTCCTCCCCGAGCTCCAAAGCGCGGGAGCCACCGGCATCCTCGTGCTTCCCGTCGAGCAGATGATCGCATGACGATGCGCCTCATCCACCTTTCCGAGCTCGACTCCGACGGGTATCGGACGCTCATCCGCCGATCGGCGGTCCCGGATCCGTCGATCCGGGCAGCGGCTTCCGACATCGTGGAGCAGGTCAAAACCCGCGGTGACGCCGCCGTTCGCTCTGCGAACGCCGACTATGGGGGCGGCCCGGCGACCGGATCCCTACGCGTTCCGGCTGAAGCCATCGGAGCCGCCTTTGCCGCGACCGCACCGGATGTGCGCCGGGCGTTGAAGGCCGCGGCCGAGAATATCCGGGTCGTGCACGAACGACAGCGGCCGGTCGACGACTACGTCAAAGTTGCTCCCGGCATCGTGGTCGAGCGCCGCTGGTCACCCGTCGAACGCGTCGGCGTGTATGTGCCCGGCGGCAGGGCCGCCTACCCTTCGTCGCTCCTGATGGGCGTTGTACCGGCCCTGGTGGCAGGTGTGGGTGATATCGCCGTCGTGAGCCCCGGGGACGGCGACGGGTTGGTTCACCCACTCGTCCTCGCCGCCGCCGCGGTGCTGGGCCTCGACGAGGTGTATGCAATCGGCGGAGCGCAGGCGATTGGGACGCTCGCGTACGGCACCGAGACGGTCGACCGAGTCGACCTGATCGTTGGTCCGGGCGGCCCGTGGGTCACGGCGGCGAAGCTGGCCGTCTACGGCGTCTGTGGCGTCGACCTACCGGCCGGCCCGAGCGAGGCGCTGATCGTTGTCGATGCTACGTCAGATCCGAGAATCGCCGCTGCCGACCTCCTTTGCCAGGCAGAGCACGGGCCGGATTCTCCCGTGATCCTGGTGTCAGACGATGCCGGCATACTCGACGCAGTCCTCGACGAGGTTCGGCTTCAGCTCCCGGACCTCGACCGGGAACCGCTCATTCGAACGTCGCTCGATCAGCACGGCCTGGCGGTGGTGGCCCCCACCCTCGACGCGGCCCTGACATTTGCAGACGCGTGGGCGCCGGAGCACCTCACCATCCAGACCGCGCACGCTGCTCGTGACGCCGAGCGGGTGCAATCGGCAGGGTCGGTCTTCGTCGGCCGATGGACGCCGGAATCGGCAGGCGACTACGCAACCGGAGCGAACCATGTACTCCCAACGGGCGGGCTCGCTCGATCGTACGGACCGCTCGCCGTCGAGGACTTCGGCTCGTGGCGACAAGTCCAGGAGCTGACCCGAGATGGCCTCGAGACGATTGCCCCGACGATCACGCACCTGGCCACCGCCGAGGGCCTGACCGCCCACGCGCGGTGTGTCGAACTGCGCTTCGAGGCATCCCGATGACCGTCGACCGCTACGTCTGGCAGCCGACGAACGCCGAGATCGCGCAGCGCTTCGATCTCGCCCCAAACCGGATCGTCCGTTTCGATCAGAACACGTCACCCTATCCGACCGACTGGGCGCCAACGGTCGCAGCCGAGACCCTGACGGGGCTCAACGAGTACCCGGCAGCCTCCTACAAGCCGCTTCGTCACGCCGCTGCCGAGTACGCCGGCGTGCAAGCGACGCAGGTCGTGCCCGGCGCCGGCGTCGATGAGCTCATCCTGCTGGCCGCCAGAGGGTTCTTGTCGCCGGGCGATCGCGCCGTCGGCTTCACACCGACCTACCCGCTCTACCGCATTGCCACCGAACAGCAAGGTGCCGTCTTCTACGAACTGCCGTCTGCGGAGCCGACGCCTGACGAGGCTGCAGCGCTCACCTGGCTCTGCGTCCCCAACAATCCGACGGGCGAGCGCATGGCGGATGCAGAGATCATCCAAATCCTCGACCGGTCGGCCGGGATCGTGGTGCTCGACGCTGCCTACGCCGAGTTCACGGGCGACCGATGGGGATCGTGGATCGAACGCTATGAGCGCCTCCTCGTGCTCCAGACCTTGTCAAAAGGATTCGGGCTGGCGGGAGCGCGCGTCGGCTACGCCATCGGCAACCCATCCCTCGTCGACGCCATAGACCGTGTTCGCCCGCCGGGGAGCATCTCGACGGTATCGGTTGCACTGGCCATCGCCGCGCTGGCCGATCCGGATCGCATGCGACAGACAGTCGGTCGCGTGATCGCCGAGCGCCAACGCCTTTCCGGCATGCTCAGCACGCTCGGGTTCGAGGTCCGGCCGTCCGAGGCCAACTTCCTGCTCACGCGCGTCGGACCCAGCGCCCCGGAGCTTGCTGCCGCCCTGATGGGCGAGGGTCTGGTCGTCCGCGAATTCCCCCACATCCCTGAGCTCCGTGAGCACCTCCGGTTCACGATCCGCTCCGGGTCAGACAACGACCGACTGGTGTCGACAATCGAGAGGATCCGCCGATGAACCGCACCGCCGCCGTGACACGAACGACGAAGGAGACCAGCGTCGAGGTCTCGGTCGACCTCGACGGCACCGGATTGGCGTTGGTCGACACCGGCGTCGGCATGTTCGACCATCTCCTTGCCGCCTTCGCGCACCACGGGATGATCGACCTCGACATCAAGACGAGGGGCGATCTCCACGTTGATGAACACCACACGGTCGAGGACACCGCGCTGGTGCTCGGAACTGCGATCGACCAGGCACTCGGTGATCGCGCCGGCATCACGCGATTTGCGGACGCAGCGGTGCCGATGGACGAGTCGATCGCCACGTGTGTCGTCGACGCCGGTGGCCGTCCCTACGCCGTCATCGACGTGCCCTTCAACGGGGAACGTATCGGCAGTCTCGGGACACAGATGGTCCCGCACGCGCTCGAATCACTCATCCGGACGAGCCGATCGACGGTGCACCTCACCGCGCTCGGAGAGAATGACCACCACATCGCGGAAGCGGCGTTCAAGGCCTTCGGCATCGCATTGCGTGGCGCCATCGCCGTCGACCCAAAGCGCCGCGGCGTCCCCTCGACCAAGGGAAGCTTGTGACGAGGATCGCCGTCATCGACCATGGTGCCGGGAACCTCGTCTCGATTCAGCGGGCGCTCGAGGAAGTTGGAGCGCGGCCAAGGATCGTTGAATCCGCCGACGGGCTCGACGCAGCAGACGCCGTGGTACTGCCCGGCGTGGGTGCCACCGGGGCGGCGATGGCTCGGCTCGAACGGCGGGGGTTGATTGCACCGCTCCGAACCTGGGCTGGTCCGCTGCTCGGCATCTGCGTCGGGATGCAACTGCTCTTCGACGACTCCGAAGAGGATGGAGGCGCCTGTCTAGGCGTGGTACCGGGCGCCGTCCGTGCAATCGCTGGTCGGCCACTCCCCCACATGGGGTGGAACGACGTCTGGACCGACGGCGACCCGGTCTTCGACGGCATCCCGTCGGGCTCGCTGTTCACGTTCGTCCACTCGTTTGCAGCTGTGCCGCGTGACCCTTCAATCGTGACCGGCACCAGCGACCATGGTGGCTCGTTCGTTGCTGCCGTCCGGGATCGCAACTACGTCGGACTTCAGTTCCATCCTGAGCGCAGCGGTGCCGCCGGGCTTCGCCTTCTCGCCAACTACGTGTCGGAGGTGCGCCGTGCTGCGTAGTCGCATCATCCCGTGCCTCGACGTCCGAGACGGTCGCGTCGTGAAGGGCGTCCAGTTCGTTGATCTGACCGACGAAGGCGACCCGGTCGAGCTTGCCGCCCGGTATACCGCTGATGGAGCAGACGAGATCTGCTTCCTAGACATCACCGCATCCCATGAGGATCGAGGCACGATGCTCGACGTCGTGCGCCGAACCGCGGCACAGGTATTCGTGCCGCTGACCGTTGGCGGCGGAGTCCGAACCGTGTCGGATATGCGAGCCGTCCTCCGTGCCGGCGCTGACAAAGTCACCATCAACACCGCAGCGGTCGAGCGGCCCCAGCTGATCCAAGAGTGTGCGGCCGCGTTCGGGGCGCAATGCGTCGTGGTGGCGATCGACGCCCGTCGGAGCAACGGCTCGTGGGAGGTGTTCACCCACGGTGGCCGCACCCCAACCGGGCGCGATGCCATCGAGTGGATTCGCATCGCAACCGAACTGGGCGCCGGGGAGATCCTGCTCACTTCGATGGACCGGGACGGTACGCGAGGTGGCTACGACGTCGAACTCCTCGAGGCTGCCCGCGAGGCAACGACGGTTCCGATCATTGCCTCCGGCGGCGCCGGATCGCCGGCGGACCTCGCCGCGGCACTGCAGGGCGGGCGCGCCGACGCGGCGCTGGCCGCGTCGATCTTCCACCGCTCGGAGTACCCGATCCCGTTGGTGAAGGACCTCCTCGCAGCGGCCGGAATCCCGATGCGCATCGTGGAGCAGCCATGATCCCGGGACCCGCCTATGACGACCGTGGTCTCGTGCCGACGGTGGTCCAGGACGCCCATACCGGAGACGTGCTGATGCTGGCCTATGCCAACGAGGCGAGCATGGCTGCGACGCTCGAGACCGGCCTCATGCACTTCTGGAGCCGTAGCCGCAACACGCTGTGGATGAAGGGCGAAACGAGCGGCAACACGCTGGCCGTCGTCGACCTGCGGCTCGACTGTGACTCGGACGCCCTCCTGGCTCGCGTGGATCCCGCCGGGCCGGTCTGTCACACCGGTGCGGCAACTTGCTTCGGCCCGATCGGCGAAGCCCGCCCTGCGGAGCCTTCCGTCGGAGGCGAGCTCCACCGGCTGTGGCGCACGATCCAATCGCGCGCGGCGGCGCGGCCTGCGGATTCCTATACGGCCGCGCTACTCGACGGAGGCGTGGACGCCTGCGGTCGCAAGGTGACCGAGGAGGCCACGGAGCTACTCCTTGCTGCCAAAGACCACGCCGTGGGATCGGGCCCCGCCAAACGCGTCGTCGAGGAGGCTGCGGATGTGATGTACCACCTCCTCGTGCTGCTGGCGGAACGTGGCATCCCGTTCGACGCGGTTGAGGAGGAACTCGCCCATCGGGCGGATTGACGGTCCGGCGAAGTACGCTGCCGGCGTGCTCCGCCTCGCCGTCGCCGCCCTCTCGGTCACCCTCGTCGCAACCGCGTGCTCCTCCACGGAGCCGGTTGAAGGGATCGATCCTCCCCAGCCGATCACCAGCGAGGAGGCGCAGACCCTTGTGTCCGAATCCACCGTGCCGGTCGTGCTCAACGTCTGGGCGTCATGGTGTACCCCGTGCCGCTCCGAAGCGCCGCTGATCGGCCGTGCCGCGATCCAGTTCGGCGGGGAGGTGGAGTTCGTCGGCCTCGATGTGCGCGATACCCCCGAAGGTGCCGCAGCCTTCATCGCCGAGTTCTTCCCCGACGCCCCGATCACGCACTACGCCGACTCGTCGGGCCAGATCCCAACCGATCTCGGAGCCTCGCGAGGGGTGCCGCTCACCATCTTCTACCGCGCCGGCGGTGAGTTGTCGTATCTCCATTTCGGCGTCATCGACGAGCGAACGCTGGCGCTCCAGATCGACGAACTGGTCAACGGCTGATGGAATTCACGCTGCTGGCGGCAGCGGCAATCGCCGGTGCGTGCGCCTACGCCATGCTGTGGTGGGAGGCTCGGCACGGCAACGCAGCCACGTGCACCGCGAACCTGTGGGAAGTGGGCTTCGTCTCGGTGATCGCCGGCATCTTCATCGGACGCATCGTCGCGATGCTGATCGACGGCGTGAATCCGATCGTCCATCCGATGGACGTGATCCTCGTGCGATCGGGTGTGTCGACGGTTGGGGCGTCGCTCGGTGCGCTCGGGGTCTTCGCGTGGCAGGCGCGGCGCCAACCGGTTGCGATGGCCGACGGCATCGCGGCGGCCGCGCTTGCAGGATTGGCCGGGTGGCAGGCTGGATGCCTCGTCCGAGGAACGTGCCTCGGAACGGCATCGGATCTCCCTTGGGCCATCGCACAAGCGGGTAGTTCCGTCACCCGTCACCCGGTCGGCGTCTACGCGGCGCTGGCGTTTGGAGCGGCCGCCGTTGTCGTTGCGTGGTGGAAGGCCTACCGGCAACCGCCGGCCGGCGCACCCGCGGCGATTGCGGTGATCGTGGCGGCGGGCACGCGCCTGGGGCTCGAACCGCTGCAGCCGTCGATCTCGGGCGGACCGGTGTGGTTCTACGCAACGGCGCTCGCCGTCGGCCTCGGCGCTCTTGTCTGGTCGATCCTCACGAGAAAATGATCACGCGTCGAGGGCGACGAGTTCATCGAGCGCCTCACGAAGTGCCTCCTCGCCGGCCGCTCCAAACCAGTTGCCGACGATCACGTCGTTGGCGGTGATCAGGAACGAGACCGGTTGGCCGCGAACTCCGTAGAGATCCCAGATCGATTCGTCCAGACCCCAGTCGACGTTGGAGAGCAGCTCATCCGCCTTCGCACGAGTGGAGCCGATATCGGATTGCCCCGCCACCGCGATGAAACGCACGGAGTCGGCGTAGTCGGGTGCAACGGCATCGATGACGGGCAACTCCCGTCCGCAGACACCTCACCACTCGGCCCAAAACACCAGGTACACCGGCTTCTGCTCACCCGAGAGCGTGAAATCGCCACCGTCGCCGAGTGCAAGCGTGAAGTCCGGCGCGGGCGGTCCATCGACAGGCGGCGCGGTCTCTGCCGGAGCCTCCGTTTCTGAAGGCGTGGAATCCGCCGAGGTGGTGGTCGTCACATCATCCTCGGGCACTGGGGCGGCTTCCGCCGTCGCGGCGCTTGTCGTCGGCGCGGCCGCAGGCGCCGTGTCGTCGCTGCCGCCGGCACATGAGGAAACAACAACGGCCGCAGCCGCGATCAGTAGAAATGCTCTCCGCATGGGCTCACCGTACCCGCACCAACGCGATATCGGGACGGACCTACGTCCGGTCTCTCGTGAATGCAAGGGCGCGATCGAGCACGGCGAGAGCGTCGCCCGAGTCGATCGCCTCGCCGGCCAGCGCCACCGCCTCGACAAAGCCGTCGGCCAGCCCCGCGACCACAATCGCCGGCGCAGCGTTGATCACGGCGATGTCGCGCTTCGGCCCAGGATGGCCGTTCAGAATGCCGAGCAAGATCTCCCCGTTCTCCTCGGCTGAACCACCTCTGAGCTCGTCAATGGTTGCCCGCCGCACACCGAAGTCCTCCGGGGTGAACTCGGCGGTCGTCACCTCGCCGTGGCGCAGTCGGTAGATGAACGAAGGTCCGGTGGTGGTGAGTTCGTCGAGACCGTCCTCGCCGTAGAAGACGAATGCTCGCTCTGCGCCTCGGTTGCGCAGGACCTCGATCATCAGACTCGCCATTCGCGGATCGGATGTGCCGACCGAAAGCCGGCGCGCGCCGGCCGGGTTGGTGAGGGGCCCGAGGAAGTTGAAGACGGTACGGACGCCGAGCGACGAGCGCACGGGGCCGGCGTGCCGCATCGCCGGGTGGTAGCGCGGCGCGAAGAAGAAGCCGAATCCGACGGTGCGAATCATGGCGGCCGTTTCCTCCGGCTCCATCTCGAGATCGAAGCCCAGGGATTCGAGCACATCGGCGGACCCGGTGGCCGACGATGCGGCCCGGTTGCCATGCTTGGCCATCTTCACACCCGCTCCGGCTGCGATGAACGCCGCCGTAGTCGAGATGTTGAAGGTTCCCGAGCGATCCCCACCCGTGCCGACCGAATCGACCACAGGCTCGCCGATGTCCACCCGAACGGATGCATCCACCATCGCGTCGACCAGTCCCGTCATCTCGTCCGCCGTCTCACCCTTTGCCCTCAGGCCCACGAGGAATGCGCCGATCTGCGCCTCTGAGGCCTCACCCGCCATGATTCGGCTCATCGCAAGATACGCCTCGCCGCGCGTCAGGTCGGATCCCGCAATGAGTCGATCGAGTGTTGCAGGCCACGTGATGTCGGACATAGCCCAGCACCCTACCCGCTCAGTACTCCGCGCAGCGCCGCCGCGGCCTCGGTGGCCACCGATCCAAAGGGGCGCAGCGTGCCGGCTTGCTGCCACTCATCCATCGCTGCAACGATCGCGGCCATGGCCGCGGCCGCAATGATGCGGGCCTCGGTCTGGCCCGCGGTGCCTCCGGCAGCAATCCGGTCGGCGAGCTCGCGTTCGAAGTCCCGAAACACCTGATCCAGCTTCCAGCGCAGCGCCGGCTCGGACAGCAGAAAGCGAAAACGCCGGCGAATCTCTGCGTCGGGCAGGTGCAGGTCGAGCGCTGCGATGCCATCGACGACGGCGATCGCGGCGTCGATCGGGGCGTGCCGGGTGAGCTCGACCTCGAGCATCCGCCACATCGGGAGCTCGGCCTCGTCCCAAAGGAAGATGCCCTCCTTCGTGCCGAATGCCCGGTAGATCGTCGAGGCTGAGACCTCGGACGCCGCAGCGATTGCCTCGACGGTGACCGCCTCGTAGCCGTCCTGGAACGCCATGAGGAACGCCTCGTCCTGGACGCGCAGCATCATCGCTCGTCGCTTGCGCTCGGTGAGCGTCGTGGCGGTTTCGTCCATCGTGACAGAGACTATCATATGAAAGTGACTGTCAATCGGGAGAATGCGCCATGCATCCAGCCGTGAAGACCACCGATCTCACAAAGACGTACGGCGAGGGCGAGACCGAGGTTCGTGCGCTGCGCGGCGTCTCAATCGAGATCCCGAGAGGCGAGCTCGCCGTGCTCCTCGGTCCAAGCGGGTCCGGTAAGACAACCCTACTGAATCAGATCGGAGCCCTCGAATCGCCCACCGCCGGCTCCGTTGAGGCAGAGGGTCTCGACCTCAACTCGCTCGACGACAAGGGTCGCACGGCCTATCGCCTGCACTCCATTGGCTTCGTCTTCCAGTTCTACAACCTGGTCCCGACACTGACCGCTCGAGAGAACGTGGCGCTCATCGCGGAGCTGGTCGATTCGGACGGCCTCGAGCGCACGGAGGCGGTGCTGGCACGGGTGGGCCTCGCCGACCGGATGGACCACTTTCCCGGCCAACTCTCCGGCGGCGAACAGCAGCGAGTCTCGATCGCTCGGGGTCTCGTCAAGGACCCGCCGCTGATGCTGTGCGACGAACCCACGGGATCGCTCGACGTCGAGAGCGGTGTAGCGATCCTCGAGCTCCTACGCGAGGTGACCCGCGACGGAGACCGCAGCGTGCTGATCGTCACTCACAACGCCGTGACGGCGAAGATGGCCGACCGAGTGATTCGTCTGCGGGACGGGCAGGTCATGTCGCAGGAGACCAACCCGTCGCCGGCCGATCCGGAGCAACTCGACTGGTGAGCTACCTCTCGACCAAACGCCGCCGCGACATGGGTCGCCAACGATGGCAGTTCCTGGCGGTGTTCGTGACGATCACGCTCGGGGTCATGCTGTTCGCTGCCTCGTACGACGCGTTCTTGAACCTCGAGTCGTCGTACAGCGGCACCTACGAACGGCTGGGATTCGCCGATGTCACCGTGACCGGCGCGGACGATACGTTCCCCGCTGCCGCAGCATCCATCGAAGGTGTGGCGACCGTTGAGGTGCGGCGGACCGCCGACGTTCCGTTCCGTATTGGCGCCGATGTGCTCCACGGCCGCTTGGTCGGGATGCCGCCGGATCAACAGCCGCTGGTCAACGAGATCGACATGACCAGCGGAACCTACCTCGCGAGCGACACACCCAACGGACTGGTTGCCGAGGAACACCTCGCCGAGTACTTCGCGCTCGCTCCCGGCGACCGGATCGAGGTGCTTGCCGGAACCACCTGGTCGGAAGGTCCGGTGGTTGGCACGGCCATTTCTTCCGAGTACCTCTGGCCGGCCGAAAGCCGCCAGAACTTCTTCCCGCCACCCGGCACATTTGGCGTTGCCTTCGTATCCGAGGACCTCCTGGCCGCAGTTCCGGCAACGGCGGTCGCCGACCAGACCGTGATTCGCTACGCCCCGGATGCGGACCGAGTCGCAACCGACGCTGCCGTCGAACGGGCCGCGAACGCAGCAGGCGCCGCCGATGTGACGACGCAGGCCGACCAGCCGTCCAATGCAGGGCTGAAGCTCGATCTCCAGGGATTCGAGGAGATGGCGATCATGTTCCCTGCGCTCTTCCTCCTCGCCGCCGGGATGGCGACGTTCATCATCCTCACCCGCGTGGTCTACTCCCAGCGCCCGCAGATCGGGACGCTCATGGCGAGCGGTGTCTCCCGACGGCTGATTACCCGGCACTACCTGTCCTATGGACTGATCCTGGGATTCGCGGGAGCGGTGACCGGCGTGATCCTGGGCATGCTGCTGGGATGGGCCATCACGGGCCTCTACACCGACGCGCTCGGCATCCCCGATACGGTCAGGGGGCTGCACTGGATCACCCCAATTGTCGGCCTTCTCTTCGGCATCGCGGTCGGCACACTCGCCGCCCTTGCACCGACGCGCGCCGCGTCGCGGCTCAGCCCAGCCGAGGCCATGCGCGGCGAAACGCCGACACAGGATGGGCGGCCGAGCCTCGCCGAGCGGCTCGTGCCACCGCTGCGCAAGCTGCCCGTCCGCTGGCTCATGGTGCTGCGCGGTGTCGGCAGGAATCGTCGCCGCAGTCTCTCGACGATCCTCGGTGTCGTTCTCGCCCTGACCTTGGTCCTGGCTTCGTGGGGAATGATCGACACGGTCGTCAACCTCCTCGATCGCAACTTCAACGAGATCGCGCTCGAGGACGCCGACGTCTTCCTCACCGTTCCAGTCGATCGCGACGCCGTCGCCGCGGTCGCCTCAATCCCGGGGGTCCAGCGAGCGGAGCCGGTCGTCTCCCTCGCCGTCTCGGCGCGCGGTCCCGATGGTTCCTATGGCTCACAACTCGAGGCATACGCTGCAGATACTGCAGTCCACGGCTTCGACACCCCGGAAGGTCACTTGCCGGACACCGGCGTTGTCGCGGGCAAAGCGCTCGAGAGCGAGATCGGGCTCTCCGTGGGCGACACCGTTGCCTTGTCGTTGCCCACACTCGGCGCCTCCTTCTCGACCACGATCGCCGGATTCGTCGACGAGCCCCTGGGAACGCGCATCTACATGGAGCGCGCCGCCCTCGAGCGCGCGCTCGCCACCACGGAGACACCTCTTCCCACCGGAACCCTCGAAGATCCATCGATATCGCTCGTCAAGGCGATCTTCGATGACGACGTCGACCGGACGGCGGTGCTCGACACCATCGAGTCACAGAAGGTCACGGCGGCCGTCATCGATTCTCGCGGCCTCTACGAGATGTTCCAGGACTTCCTGGGGTTCTTCTACGCCTTCGTCGGCATCATGCTCATCTTCGGCGGCGTCATGGCGTTCGCCCTGATCTTCAACACGATCTCCGTCAACGTTGCCGAGCGCAAGGGGGAGTACGCCACGATGCGGGCAAACGGCCTGTCACAACGACGGCTCGCCTCGCTGATCACCGGCGAGAACCTTCTGCTGACCGCGCTCGGAATCCTCCCCGGCCTGATCGTCGGCTACGCGGTCGCTACGGTCTTCATGCAGTCCTACTCATCCGACATGTTCACGTTCGAACTCGACATGAATTGGACGACGCTCGTGTTCAGCGCGGTCGCCATGTTGCTGGTTGCGCTGCTGTCGGTGGTCCCGGCGATCCGGACGGTACGCCATCTCGACATCGCGAGTGTGGTCCGAGAACGATCTACGTAGCGGACTCGGCCCTGAGGATCAGCCTTTCAGCATCTTCCGGCGGTCTCGTTCACTCGTTCCGCCCCACACGCCGAAGCGCTCACGTGTCTCGACGGCGAACTCCAGGCATTCCCGGGCAACGGTGCACGCGCCGCAGATCGCGAGGGCCGACCGCTCGTCGGCACGGGTTGCTGCGAAGAAGATGGCGGGATCGGCGTTCTTGCATGCCGAATAGACCGCCCACGGTCGTTCTTCGAGAATCGGGGCGTCGAGTGCGTCCGGTCCTGCTGTGGTGTTCATGGTCAAACCTTCCTCAGTGATACCGAGATAGGACGACCGGACGGCGCTCCGCGGTTCCCGAGATCCTCCTCGTTCTTGTGCCCGGCGATCTACACTCGCTTGCGGCACCGGGGAGGCGCTTCTGCTCTACTTTGCATACGACGTTCGCATTGCTCCCGACGACCTCCTCGCGGTTGCGCCATCCGCCACCTTCCGTTTTGTCGCTCATCTCGAAGACTGCGGCCTTGCGTTCTGCATCGAAGGCAACGGATGGCACGGCGGCCTCCCAACCCCGATGCCGGAACCCGGTGCGACGGTATGGGGCGCTGCGTTCGAGATCCCGGACGTCGAGATCAACGATCTCGACAGAGTTGAGCGCGCCGAGGCACGCGAACGAGCGAGCGTCGAAGTCATCGACCGCCGGGGCCGGCGTCATCGCGCGACCACTCACCGCGCCGCACCGAGCCCCGGTCCCGAGCTCCCGCCGTCCGCGGACTACCTCGCCCGGATGGTGGCGGGATCTCGCCACTGGGACCTCCCGGCCGGATGGATCTTCGCCCTGGGCGACCGGCTCGATGCGACGCGCTCGTAGCCGTACGCGGTGTCGCTGGACGAGCGACTCGAGGTACTTGTGAGACAGGAATCGGGCCTTTCGGCCCTACGTGCCGGTCAACGCAGCTGCACAACACGCATACCATGCACACTGTGCAGAGCCCATTTGCCACAGATGCACCTCACGCATGATGATGCAGACCACCAAGCCGACACCGACCTATCTCACGGCCCGTGACGTTCAGGAGCTGATCCGCGTCGACCGGTCGACGATCTATCGGATGGCCGAGTCGGGACGACTCCCCGCCATCAAGGTCGGGCGGCAATGGCGGTTCCCCGCCGACGAGATCGAAGCCTGGCTCAACGCATCAGGCAACGGACGATCCAGCCCCGCGGCCCCGTCGACTACCCAGGAGATCGCCGACTTGTTCGCGGACCTGTTCGACGTGATGGTGGTGGTCACCGACATCGACGGCAACCCGATCACCGAGGTAAGCAATCCGAACGGCTACTTCTCCGCCATCTCAGGCGAGGCCGCTGCCCTCGATCGCTGTATCGCGGAGTGGAAGGCGCTGGGCGGCGAATACGATTTCGAACAGCGCCTGCGGCCGAGTCATCTTGGCTTCCTGTGCACCCGCGCCTTCGTTCGGCGGGGCAACACGCTCGTCGGAATGGTGATCTCCGGAGGCATCGCGCCCGATGACTGGCCGCCGACGCTTTCCGCGATCGAAGCAATCGCCCGCGAATCCCGCGTGCCCCTTGCCCTCATCCAACAGAGCATCGAGCAGGTGCATCGGATCGACCACGATGCTCAGCAACGACTCCTGCGAGCGCTCCCTACCCTCGCCCGACACCTCTCCACCATCTCGACCGAACAACAACAGATCAGCAACCGATGAAGGAGCACAACGTGAAGAAGCTGGTGATCCTCGGCGGCGGCACCGCCGGCACCATGGTGGCAGCCAAGCTGCGCCCTCGTCTCGACGACGACGAATGGACGATCACGATGATCGACCACGAACCGACGCACTACTACCAGCCGGGGTTCCTGTTCATCCCGTTCGGCATCTACACGCCGGACGACGTGGTGAAGCCGAAGGCCGACTTCGTACCGGCCGGGGTCGACTACATCGAGGCAGAGATCGAACTGGTCGAGCCGGAAGACAACCGGGTGCGTCTCGGTGACGGCACGGTCGTCGAGTACGACTACCTCGTCGTCGCCACCGGAACCTCCATTCGCCCCGACGAGACGCCCGGCCTCGACGGGCCCGAGTACGGCAAGACGATCCACGACTTCTACACCCTCGACGGAGCAAAGGCCCTGGCCGAGGCGTTGCGGCTCTGGGAAGGTGGCAGGCTCGTCTTGAACATCGTCGAGATGCCGATCAAGTGTCCCGTCGCTCCCTTGGAGTTCATCTTCCTCGCAGACTCCTACTTCCAGGAGAAGGGCATTCGCGATCAGGTCGAACTCACCTACGTCACGCCGCTCGACGGCGCCTTCACGAAACCGATCGCTGCGAAGCACCTCGGCAGCCTGCTCGAGGACAAGAAGGTCAACCTCGAGGCCGACTTCTACCTCGAACGTGTCGACGCCGACGAAAGGAAGCTCGTCTCGTACGACGAGCGTGAGATCGACTACGACCTGCTGGTCACAATCCCGTTGAACATGGGGGCGGACGTCATCGCTCGCTCGGGGCTCGGCAACGAGATGAACTACGTCCCCGTCGACAGCGGGAACTTCCTGTCCAAGCAGTACGACAACGTCTTCGCCATCGGAGATGCGGCCGACCTGCCGACGTCGAAGGCGGGCTCCGTTGCCCACTTTGCCGTCGAGGTGTTCACCGAGAACTTCCTCCGGCACATCGAAGGCCTGCCGATGCTGCTCGAGTTTGACGGGCACGCAAACTGCTTCATCGAAAGCGGCCACGGCAAGGGGCTGCTCATCGATTTCAACTATGACACGGAGCCGCTCCCGGGCAAGTACCCACTTCCCGGGATCGGGCCGTTCACGCTCCTTCGCGAGACCGAGATGAACCACTGGGGCAAGATGATCTTCAAGTGGACGTACTGGAACATGCTGCTTCGCGGCAAGGAGCTCCCGCTCCCCCACGAGATGCTCATGGCCGGCAAGATCGACGAGGGGGTTCGATGACGACCGTCTCCACCGACCGCATCAGCGAACTCGAACGCAAGATCGACCTGATGTCCTTCCAGATGGACCTTCTCGTTGCTGAGATACGCGAGCAACGGCTCCGCAGGGATCAATGGGATGAGCTGCGCTCGGACCTCGCCCCGATTGCGGGCGAGGCGATGACGCTGGCGAGCAACGAGCTCGAGGCGATCCAGGACTTCGTACAGCCCGAAGACATCCTGCGGCTGCTGCGGCGTGTCCTGCGCAACACGAAGAACATCGAGGACGGCATGGCTCGCTACGAGAGCCTCATGGACTTCCTCGACGACGCCGGACCGCTCACGAGCGAGGCCGTCACGAAGATCCTCACCACACTCGAGGACTTCGAACAGCGAGGTTACTTCGAGTTCGCCGGTGCCGGGCTCGGCATCGTCGACACCGTCGTGACCACGTACTCGAAGGAAGACGTTGAGGCGCTCGGCGACAACATCGTACAGATGCTCGACATCGTCAAGAACCTCACTCAACCGGAGATGCTCGCCGTGGCCAAGCGCATGTTGGACGCCGTGCAGCGCCAGCAGGCCGCAGCCGAGCTCGAGCCGGCCGAGCCGCCGGGGCTGCTCGCGCTGGCCGGCCAGATGCGCGATCCCGAGGTCCGACGCGGCCTCGCTCGTGCGTTGAACACATTCAAGGTCGTTTCTGCGTCGGAGACCGAGACGGCGGCCGCCACCATCGAATCGAACATGAAGAACAAGCCACCTGAAGGAGGTGCGTGATGCCGGTTACGACTATCGGCGATCAGGAGATCCACGTCGACGACGAGGGATTCCTGACGGAGTACGACGAGTGGAACGAGGATCTGGCGAAAGAGCTGGCCTCGAACATCGGGATTGCCGAACTGAACGACGATCACTGGAAGGTCATCTCGTTCCTCCGATCGGACTATCAGGAGCAGGGCGAGACGGCCACCCTGCGACGCGTGACCGCCGTTGGCGGCATTCCGACGAAGGAGTTGTTCCAGCTCTTCCCGAAGAAGCCGGCCCGGAAGATGTCCTACGTCGCCGGCCTGCCCAAGCCCGCGGGCTGCATCTAGAGAGGATCGCAATGACCGACGCACCTATTGTTCCCGATTTCGGCGACGACGACGAACTGCGGAAGATCTCCTTTGTCTGCTCGAAGGGCTCGCTCGACATGGCCTATCCGGGATTGATCATGGCCAGCGGCGCGCTGGAGCAAGGTATCGAGACACATATCTTCTTCACGTTCTGGGGCATGGACATGATCAACAAGAAGACCATGGGGAACCTCAAGTTCTCTCCCGTCGGGAACCCCGCCACGCACATGCCGGCCGCGCTTGCGCCGTTCCCCGGCATGACCACCATGGCGACGAAGCAGATGAAGAAGCAGCTCGACGAGCTCGACATTCCCGACATCCCGACGTTCCTGGCCCACCTTCAGGATATGGGCTGTCACCTGTGGGCCTGCAAGATGTCGGTGGACATGTTCGGCCTCACCGAGGACGACATGATCGACGGGCTGGATGGTGTCCTCAACGTTGGTGACTTCATGGAGATCATCGACGGCGCCCAGACGATGTTCATCTAGCGGCGGAGACAGAAGACGCTCGACAGGAGACGGGGAGTCCGGTCTCGTGTCTGGCGTCTCGTGTCTGGCGTCTTCCGCGCGGGTGCAGGAACGGAGCGATGACCGCTAGCGTTCTATTCGCGAGTTCGCGAGGCGGCCGCGGCCTTCGGGTCGAGGAAAGTCCGGACTCCACAGGGCAGGATGCTGGGTAACTCCCAGGCGGGGTGACCCGACGGAAAGTGCAGCAGAGAGCAGACCGCCGATGACGCCTGTCGTCCTATGGACGACAGGTTCGCGGAACCTTCGGTTCCGCGGCTGCTTGAGGAATCGGGCGGCGAACAGGCAAGGGTGAAACGGTGGTGTAAGAGACCACCAGCGGCCCGGGAGACCGGGCCGGCTCGGCAAACCCCATCCGGAGCAAGGTCGAGCAGGGACAGGGTGGCCCGCCCGCTACGTCCCGGGTAGACCGCGCGAGGCCGGCAGCAATGCCGGTCCCAGATAGATGGCCGTCCACGACAGGATCCGGCTTACACGCGAACTCGCACCATTCGAAGCGCCCCCGAATCCCGGGGGTGCTTCGCATTTCCGAGCTCCGGCAGCTCGGTCGACCGTTGCCCATCGCAATGGGAGACCCGAGGGCGAGGGGAGCCGCTCGACGGGCATTCTCATCGTTTCTCCGGCTTCAGATTGGGCTGCTAGATCCGCTGTGGATGAGCAATCGTTGAGTCTCTCGACCTGATTCGGGTGCCGCGACCGCAGGAAGGCGCGCTCGCGTTCATCCAGTGGACCGACCATTGGTCGAAGCCCACGCTCGGCTCGATCGCGCGCGGTCACCCCTCGAGCTGTGACTTGAATCCGTCAAGACGCTTTCGGACTTTGTTGCGCAACGCGGGTCGTCCCACGGTGTTGGCCGGCCGGGCCCACCCGGTGTAGGAGATCTGCTCCGATTGATCGACGCGCGTGCCCCGTTCGCCGGGGGTCAGGATGTAGACGATGCCACCGCGCATGACCGGGCCCTGAAAATCGACCGCAAGGCGGTGCGGCGGATCCAACTCGGTGACCTCGATCAGCAACTCCCCCCGGCGACCGAACGGCATCCTGATTCGTTCTCGATACCGGGTGCCGACTCGAACGGCGCCTGGCGTGATCTTCTCGATGCCCTCCACCCGATCGCCATGTCTCTGCCGATCGAGATCGCGAATGAAGGCGAACACCTGCTCGACGGGTCGGTCGATCGTGACGCTGAGGTCAAGCAGCATGAGAACCCCTCGCTCCTCGTCATCCCAGTTGACCACAAGGAGCGGAATTGCGCTAGATGTTCTTGTTCTCGAGGCATTGCGCCACCTGTAGGTGTCTCCCCGGCGCGCACGGCAGCCGCTCGGCAGTGCCGTGCATGACCGGGTTCGAACGTCTACTCAAGGGTTGTTCAGACCCGGGACTCCGGAGCATCCCCCTCCTACCCCTCCGATCCACCGTGGCGTCGTAGGCTGCTCTCCGATGGCCAGCATCCGAGACATTGCAGCGAAGACCCCCGCTTCTCGAAATCGCGCAATCGACTTCTATCGCGCCGCCGCATTGACGATCGTGGTGATCGGGCACTGGCTCGCCTCAGCCATCTTTGTCGAACCGGACGGGGATCTGCGGTTCACCAACATCCTCGAACTCGCCGATTGGACGCATTGGTTGACGTGGTTCATACAGGTCATCCCCGTGTTCTTCATCGTGGGCGGCTATGCCAACTGGCTCTCGTACCACTCGGCCGTACGGCGCCACCGCTCGATCGGATCGTGGATCACGGCGCGATTCCGCCGTCTGATGACCCCCGTTGTTCCATTCCTGGCCGTCTGGTCGGCGATCTCCCTCGGTGCGGGCCTCCTCGGCGTCGATCACAGCCTCATTCGGGCGGGGAGCTTCGCCGTCGTGACACCGCTGTGGTTTCTCGCGGTCTACCTCTTGGTCATCCTCGCCGTCCCGGCAACGGCCTGGCTCTGGATTCGCCTGGGTTGGTGGTCCATCGTGCTCGGCCTCGCCCTCGCGTTTGCCGTCGACGGACTCCGCTACGCAACCGGGTACGACTGGATCGGCTGGCTCAACTTCGGTTTCGTCTGGTTCACGGCTCATCAAATGGGCTATCGGTGGGCAACCGAGCGCACGGCGCCCGCCGCCGCGCCGCTCATTGCCACGATCCCTATCGTGCTCGGTGCTCTGCTCGTGCTTACGCTCGCCGGCCCCTACCCCATCTCGATGGTGGGGGTCCCCGGCGCCACCGAGAACAACACTCTTCCCCCGACCGCCGTCCTCGCCGTGCTTGCCCTGCTGCAGTACGCCGTCGTCCGCTTGTTCGAACCCGCCGCCGGACGCCTCATGCATCGCACCCGCCCGTGGCTTGCCGTGGTCGCCTTCCACGTCGTGATGATGACGGTGTATATCTGGCACTTGCCGACGATGGCAATCGTGGTGCTGGCCGGCTACTGGGCCGGCTTCGGCTTCGGCATCGAACCATTGACCACGGGGTGGTGGTTGACGCGGCCAATCTGGATCCTGGTGCTGGCCGTTGCTCTGGCGGGAGTCATCGCCGTGTTCGGCCGATTCGAGCCGAGGGTCCGCACCGGCCTTCCTCCGCCGGTTCCCGTCCTCGTGTTCGGCGTCGTCGCGTCGATCGTGGCCATCTCGGCCGGGGTGGTGCTTGGCTTCGTCCCGGAGGAGGGCCTCATCCGCTGGTGGGTCGCGCTTCTCTTCGCAGCAGGTGTGGTTGCCCTCGGCGCCTTCCCCTCGCGCCCAAACCGGGCCGCGAAGGAGGGGTCGCCCGCCGGCAATCCCTCAACGCGCGAATGATGGGCGGCGCTACTCGGTGTCGCCTCCGGTAACGAGCTTGTAGATCCCCCATCCGATGGCTCCTCCGAGGAGTGGAGCGAGCCAGTAGACCCATTGGTCGGTCCATACACCACCGACGATCGCCGGACCGAGTGAGCGAGCCGGGTTCACCGACGTACCCGTGATCGGGATCAGCACGAGGTGGATCAGAGTCAGGGTCAGGCCGATCCCGAGGAAAGCGGTCGCCGCCGAGCCGGCGCTCGTTGTGGCCTTGAGGATCACCGCGAGGAAGACCGCTGTGAACACGACCTCGAGAAGGAACGCCTCCCACGCCTCGACGCCCTCACCGAACGTCGTCATGGTGCCGGCGACCGTCTCGGTGCTGGTGACAATGAGAAGGGACAACGAGGCAAGCGTCGCGCCGACGATCTGCGCGACCCAGTAGCCGGCCATCTCGAGCGGCTCCATGCGCCCGTCCAGCACCATCGCGAGGCTCACCGCCGGGTTGTAGTGCCCGCCGGACACTTCGCCGA
Organism: Actinomycetes bacterium; assembly: GCA_024640745.1. Classification (GTDB taxonomy): domain Bacteria; phylum Actinomycetota; class Acidimicrobiia; order Spongiisociales; family UBA5794; genus JAHEEL01. The sequence continues at coordinate 542 of JAHEEL010000013.1, read as the reverse complement.
AAGCGTAGAGCCCGGCGATCAGCGCTAGTCCGAATGCGAGCGCGACGATCACGATATTGGACGGCGCTCCCCCGGCTGCTGCCGAGACGATGGCCCCGGTGCCCCCGAGCACCAGCACATAGGTGCCGAGCACTTCAGCGACAAGTTTGTTGACGGACATGTCCCTCCCCCTGGCGAGTCGGCTGGTCAGATCGCTCGATCCGCCGAAAGGTTACACGGGCGGACCCCTCCCGACCCATCCGGGATCGGTCGATGAGCGCACGCCGGCCTAGGATCCGCCCAAACGAGGAGCACCCATGACGCGCTTTGCGTACTTCTGCGGACACGAGCAATTCCAGCCGGAGGAACTCGTTCGCCACGCCGTCCTCGCCGAGCAGGCGGGCTTCGATGCCCTGATGGTGTCGGAGCACTTCCATCCGTGGGTCGACGACGTCTCGGCCTCCGGCTACGCCTTCTCGACACTGGGGGCGATCGCCGTGCTGACCGAACGCGTCGAGTTGATCACCGCCGTGACGACACCGCTCTTCCGCTACCACCCGGCC
>JAHEEL010000012.1 GCA_024640745.1 Actinomycetes bacterium | reverse complement strand
TCGGCCGGTCACCGAAATCGGCGTCGAATGCGGTTTCGCGAACCCATCGTCGTTCGCCCGGGCGTTCAAGGAAGCGTTCGGGATGAGCGCGTCGCAGTGGCGGGCGCACGGGTTTGCGAGGTATGAGCGGGAACCGGGCCAAACCATTCAGGATGTCATCGGCAACGTCGGCCGCGTCGACGAGACGTACGGCGTCCTCGATGCACGGCTCAACCCCGACAGCGGGACCCTCGTCTGGACGGTGGGCGCCGGCACGCTCGGCAAGGTCGGCGTGACGATCGAGCGCGTGCCGACGATGCACGTCGCCTATGTGCGTCATACGGGGCGGTATCAGGGCCTCGGTGAGGTGTTCGCCGGTCTCTTCACGCGCCTCATGACGTGGGCCCAGCCGCGCGACCTGGTCAATGCGCAGGCATCCCTGCTCTCCGTATACCACGACAATCCGAGTGTCACCGAAGACGACCGCCTGCGTGTCAGCGTGTGCATCACCGTGCCCGAAGGAACCGAGGTGTCCGGCGGTATCGGACAAATGGATATCGAAGGAGGCATGTTCGCCGTCGGTCGTTTCGAGCTGGGTGAGCAGGACTACCCCGAGGCTTGGTACGCCCTGGCCGGTGGGTGGCTGCCGGAGAGCGGCTACGAGCCCGACGACCGCCTTCCGTTCGAGCGTTTCCCCATCGGCCGAACGGCGGCAGATCCCGACAAGCACGTGGTCGAGATCTGGCTGCCGGTGCGGCCACTGCGCCGCTACTGAGCACTCTCGAAGACGGCCCCCCAGTCGAACGTTGCCGAGTCCTCGTACCACTGCGGCCAGGTCGCGCACCAGGCCGGCACACGGACCTCGCGGATGCGATCGACGGACGGGTGGTACGGCTTGATGTCGAGGATTGGAGTGCCGTCGTCGGCGTCCACGTACGGCACCCGAACGATCCCTTCGTCACGATCGATGGAGATCACAGCCACCGCCGAGAGCGCAATGGGATTTGGGCGCGCCGGGGACCGCGTCGCGAAAATGCCGATCTGCGCCGGAGCGTTGCGGTAGGCGCGTTCGGCGATCGTCATCTCACGGAACATCGGGTCGTCAAGGAGGTGCGCCCACCAGAGCACGTTGATATGGCTGAAGCCGTCGAGCTCAGCGAGCGCCGGTCGGTAGGGTTCGTAGATCGAGAGCGCGAAGCCATCGTCGTCGACGATCACACGTCCAATCGGGTCCAGGGTGTAGTTCGGGGTCGGCATGGGGGCCTCCTCGGCTTGCTGCTTCCAGGCGAACGTATCCGAGAACGCCGAACCGCGCTTTGCCCAGCTTGCGACGTGCTGTGCCGAGCTTGCGCAAGCTCCGCTCCGCGCCAAGGGCTGGACGCGGCGACCGAGTCGTCGATCAACCCTCGTGAGGCGGCTTCGACACGATGGTCCCGCCGTGTTGTTGGAGCACGTCGAGCACCTCGTCGGGGTGGCCATGGTCGGCGACAACCACCAACACTTCGCCCGGCTGGAGCGGAAGCCGTTCCCAGTCCCACTCGTCGTCCACTTCGTGCTCCTCGGACGCAAGACCGAGCAACGCACCCAGGAAGGTCCCCGCGAGGGCGCCGGTGAGCCCGCCGGCGGCCAGGGTCCCACCCACGCCGAGGATTCCCGCGCCGGGTATTGCGAGGGCCAGGATCGTGATGCCGGCGATTGCTCCGATCGGCGCGCCGATGGCTATTCCCCGTTCGACCCCGTGCGCGAGGTCGGCCTCCACGTCCTCCTCGAAGATGTGGCTGTCCGCATGGCGGAGCGCAATCCCGAGATGGTCGTCGGCCATCCCTCGCTTCCGGAGCTCCACCAGCGCCGCTTCGGCAGCTGCGTGGTCGGCGAAGACTGCCCCGATGTGTGCCCGGTCGCTCATTGCTCTCCCATCGCACGCCCACCACTGACGTTCGCTTCCCCTTCAGATCCTAGCCACCGTCCATCGCCAGAACCCCTCGGCAGCGGGGAGATTCAATGGACCCATCGCGTCCGACGACGGACTCATCGAGACCACCTACCGGACCGACACGTTCCACGTGCGGCGCTTCGCCGCTGCGCGCCGCAGCTTCCCGCCGACGGATGAACCGCGAACTTCGGAGCGCCGGCCCAATTGAGCCGCGCGGTGAGGCTGGACCCTTGCTCAAGGGCGCAGGATCTTGCGGTTCACATCCTCGACGGATGAGCGCTCAGTGCCCTTGAGGTCGGACAGCCGGTGGTAGATCTCTCTCGCTGCGTCGTGGAATCCCCCGGGCAGCCCGACGGCTTCCATCGCCGCTGCGATCTCCGCCATCTCACCCTCGAATCGCCATGCCTTGCGTCCGATGCGACTCGCGGTCCCGGACGCCCGATCGGCGAGGCCCGGGATTGAGACATCCCACTCGGCGATCAGTTCGTCGCCGAGACCGTTCGCTTCGGCGTAGGCACGGACGGCGAGGAGCAAGGCGGTACTCCCTTTCGTCCAACCCGCATATGCCACCTTGAGCGCCGATGCCGAACCGATCTCCCGACCGAGAACCCGAGCGTCGAGCTTCGAGCCACTCCACAACGCCGCGACGGCCGCGGCATCCTCTCCTGCCAGGTACATCCGGGTCAACCCGGCCTCGGTCGGCGGCGGTCCGATGATGCCGCCATCGACGAACCGCTCGAACCGGGTGGCGATCTCGCGCACCGTCGCTGGAGCGATCGCATTGGCGTCGACGTAGATGCCGTCGAAGCCGACCCGCTCCACCTGCCGTGCCACGTCGACGGCGGCATGGGGTGGACACACCGAAATCAGGATCTCGGAGCTGGCAACGAGGTCGAACAGCGAACCCTGGTCGACGAGACCGTATGCACCGGCTCGCTCAGCCGTTTGGTGCGATCGTCCCTCGCTCGCCCACATCACCGGAACCGATGCTTCGCCGGCCAGCACAGCGCCCATGGCGCCCGGATGCATGACCCCAACCTCCATGGACGCCACCCTAGGCATCGGCGTCACCCGCTTGCGGCCGGCTCCCCGAGCCGCTGGTAGAACGCCTGGAACAGCCGACGAGTGATCATCAACGCGAGCACCAGCGCCACGACCTCCACGAAGTGACCCAGTTCAACGTGATCACCGAACACGAAGTTCACGGCCTCGAGGATCAAGAGCTTCCCGAGGAACAGGATCGCGAAGAGCGAGACGGCTCCCACAGCCTTGAGGAACGCGCTCTCCTTCTGTGCGAAGTAGTGGTGAACGCGATGCTCGAACCGCATCACGAGGTCGAGGAGGATCTTCAACAGAACGGCGGTCAGGATCGAGATCGTGAACGAGTCGATGACGACGGCATCCGCGTATTCGACGAACAGGTTGAGCACGACGGTGTAGATCAGCACGTCCGACGACCACGAGAAGAAGATGTCCTGCCCCCTGGTGATCGTGACGGTCCGCACCTGGCTTGATGGCGTCATCGCTGGTGCATCAGGAATGCGGTGATACCGGTGTCGAGCAGCGCAAGCAATGCTGGATACGCACCATCGTCACCCGTCTCGGTCACCCCAGCTTCCAGACCGACCAGCTCTCCGGACGTGAGGCCGACGATCGCGTCCACGTCGTCCCGGATGCCCGGCTCCGACAACAGGACCGAGTTGCGGAGCCGGATCGTGACCTCTTCGCCGGTATCGGTGATGCGCAACCCGATCGCCATGCGGGTCTCGCCGGCCTTCGCTGCGTCGAGTTGATAGCGCCAGCCCTTCACCACGTCGAGGCCTGTGCCCTCGGCCGCCAGCATGCCCATCATTGCACCGAGAATCTGGTTCGGATCGATCCGCCCCTCCAGCTCGAGTGCACCGGTCAGATACCAGGACCGGGCAATCGGATTCAACTGTCGGTAGCCGAGGGCCCGAAGACTCGCTGCTTTGACGAGCTTGGCGTCGGTGTTGTCGGGCTCGGCACGCACGGCCATCTGGGCGAGCTCCGCGGCGAATTGGTGGTCACCGACGGCGTGGGACTCCTTGGCAGCGTCGAGCACGGCATCGACGCCACCCATGAGTGCAACCATCTTCTCGGCTCGGTCTCGTGGCCGGGACGGGAACAAGTCGGTAGCGTCGCCGGAGAACCAGCTCACCCAGCCGGTGAAGAACTCCGGCACCGTGGTGATCGGCGTTCCATACATCGGCACCGAGAACGGTGGCTCGACGAGGAACTCGGGGAGCTCCTGGAGTTCGTGCTGTAGTTCGATCGGTGTGTATCCCTTGTTGATGAGGCGGATCGATTGATCCCAGAGGTACTGGGTCGCATCTCGATAGCGGGTGACCGTCTCCGCAATGTACTCCTTGCCCTCGATCGGCATGATGTGTGAGCCGAGGAGCCACTCAGGTCGGATCTCGAGCACACGATCGAGCGCAGCGAGGTAGTTGTCCGGCAGGCGCGGCTTCGATCCTCGGATGGTGTGCATGTTCGGAATGCCGGTGAAGAACTCGTCGGCAATGATCACCATGTCGAATGCCGGGATGTGGATGCCGAACTCGGAAATCGCTTCGCCGCCCGTGTAGAAGACCTCGAGGGTGACACCGGCGATCTCGAGCGTTGTGTCGCCCGACAGCAACGCGTTGGGCGGAAGGAAGCCGGCCGTCCCGCCCGCGGGAAGTGTTCCGATCCCATGATGGTGCAGATCCTCGGGAGGGAGAAAGGCGCCGCCGTAGTAGGCCACACCCATGGCCTGCCGGACAGCGATCTCGCCGAATTCGTTGCTGCGTTCCGCTTCGAAGTTCTCCCACGCGTAGATCGTCACGTCACCGGAGGCTGCGTCGTCCGGGTCGACGATCGCGGAGGTTCCGTTGTAGTGATCGCCGTGGTGATGCGAGTAGAAGATCGCCTTGATGGGCTTGTCCGAGATCTTCCGTATCTCCGAAGCAATGTGGGCGCCTGCCTCGGCGTTCACGCCGGTGTCGTAGACGACGAGACCGTCATCGCCTTCGATGACGGTTGCGTTTCCGAGGTAGCCCAGCGGGCAGTGGATCGTCCAAACGGGAAGGTTGCCGCAGCGGTAGGTGCCTTGCTGTTCGACCGTCAGGCGTCGATGCTCGAGGAAGTAGTCCGGCCACGATCGTTCGACGTCGTATGGGTTCACCATGGTTCCAACCTTCCTATCGACGACACAACCGATCGTAGTGTTCCCCGTTCGCGAGCCCCCGCTCAGGTGGTCTTGGTGATCTTGCGCAGCCCGCGAGGCTGTTCGGGATCGACACCGCGCACTCGGGCGAGCGCCTCGGTGAACACCTGTGCTGCGACGATCGCAGGGATCGGAGACAGCCACTCGTCGATCGATGGGATCTCGATCGACGGGAGCCCGATCGACGCGTCATCGGTGACCACGAGCAGGTGTGCACGTCGCTCGTTCCGGATCCGGTGGAGCATCTCGACGGTGCCGTCGAACAGCGCCCCGCGAACGGCGACGGCGAGCACCGGGAAGTCCCGTTCCAGCACGGCGAAAGGCCCGTGGGCGAAGTCGGCCGTAGAAAATGGATGGGCGAGCACATAGGCCATCTCCTGGAGCTTCAGCGCCCATTCGAAGCTGGTCGCGTAGTGGTAGCCGCGGCCGAGCACCACACAGTCGCGTACCGGTCCGAACGCTTCGGCGGCAGCCCCGATCCGGGACGCTGCGTCCAGCACCTCGGCGACGGCGTCGGGGACCGTGCCCAGTGCAGAGATCGCTGCCATTCGATCGGACTGCGCGGCGATGAGGGCAATCGCCATCAGGGTCGCGGTGTACGTCTTGGTTGCAGCGACCGACCGTTCCGGACCCGCCCTCAGTGAGACCACGACGTCCGCGAGGGAAGCGAGGGGCGACTCGGGTTGGTTCGTGATGACGATTGTCGGCCGCCCCTGTCGCCGGCCCGACTCCACCACGGCGATGAGATCGGGCGATTGCCCAGACTGGGAGATCCCGACGACGGCCGCACCCGAATGGTCGGGTTGCGTGCCGTGGGAGGTGTGCAGCGATGGCGCGGCCAGGGTCACCGGGAGCCCGAGCTTGCTCCCCCACACGTACTTCGCATAGCGCGCGGCGTTGTCGGACGTTCCTCTGGCCGCGATCACGACATGATGGATGTCCGGAGCACACAGCAGCCCGGATGCCGAGACAGCGTCGGCGCCGCCGTGTTCGATGAGACCGGCGAGGACTGCCGGTTGTTCGGCCATCTCGCTGAGGAGCATCACACCGCTCCGATCGTCAGGTGGTCTCAGCAACGTACCAGGGTTCGGTCGCCGTCATCGCACCGGGACCGTCTCGGGCGGGTCGCGGTTTGTGGTGGAGGTGTGGCCGAGGACGCTGGTCTACTGGTGGTCGCCGTTGGGGAGCATCTGGTAGGTCCATGCGGCTTGGTGTTTGATGCAGTGGTCGTGGCGTGCCGCAGGCACCACGATGCAGTTTCCTACGGAACCTGCTCGCCAGCGATACGGCAGCCGGAGAAGACCCAGGTCGGGGTGCGTGACTGCACGGCGCGGCGGGTCGCGGCGGTGGGTCGGCGGCGGCGAATCGGACTGATCGGGAAACGCTGTATCAAGGGCTTGTCCCGTCAGCGGGACACCCGTATCTATGGTTCCCCGATGCGCCCGATCTCCCTTGTTCTTGCCGGACTCGCCGTCGTCGGCGCAGCCTGTACCACTGCATCGAATGAAACGTCGACCACGACGACACCATCCACGACGACAACGGTCGCCCCCGCACCGGTCGAGGACCGGCTGGTGATCCTGACGGCCGATACGACCCTCGTCGTGCTCGATGCGGATCTCCGGGAGATCGCTTCGATCGCGCCGCCCGAGGGATCGAGCTATCGCCAGCCGATCTGGCTCGACACCGAGACGCTACTGTTCTCGGAGGTGATGACCGATGGCACGGGTGCCCTCATCGCCGCCGACGCAGCCTCGGGCACCGTCGCCTGGCGCACCGAGATGTCGAGCTCGCCGTTCTACTTCAGCCCATCGCCCGACGGCTCGACCACAACATCGCTGCGCAACAACAACGCCGAAGGTGGGCTCATTGCCGAGCTCGTGACCCGAGACGGCGAGGTGTCTCCGTTGAGCAACCGCTCGCCGTTCTACTCGGCGTGGTCTCCCGATGGGTCGACCCTGTCGACCCATACCGGCCAGGAAACGCTCTCCATCATCGACGGGGTGGCAACCGAAGTCATCTCGGATTCCACCGGCAGCTTCCAGGCTCCGTCGTGGACCTCGAAGGGACTGTTCACACTGCTGGCGACCGCTGAGTCACAGACACTCGCCGTCTGGGATGGAGCGGAGTTCACCGATCTTGCCCGCATCGGTGGAAACGTCCAGTTCGCGGCGAGCGGCGGACGGGTGGCGATCCAATCCGCGTCCGACGAAGAGCCCACCGGAATCGCTGCAGCGTTCCGTGCGCAGGTCGTCCCGAGGATCCCGGCGGGAAGCCTCGTCGTGTTCGATACCGCGTCGGTCTCGTTCGAAGAGGTGAGCTCGCGCTTCTCCCCGTTCTTCCAGTGGGATCCGGCCGGCGACCGGCTCCTCTATGCCGCGTTCGACGAAGGCCGATCGCTCGGTCTCACGTGGCAGGTCTGGGAAGACGGCACCTCGGAAACGTTCCTCCCGTTCTCGCCACAGTCCGGATGGTTCAACGAGGTCGTGCCCTTCTTCGACCAGTACGCTCAGTCTCTCTCGCTCTGGTCGGCGTCGGGCAACGCCTTCGCATACCCGACCGCCGGTGACGCCGGACCGATCGTGGTTGTTCAGCCCATCGGCGGGTCGCCCACGAACGAGATCGAAGACGCGATCTGGGTCTCCTGGCGTCCCCCGGCGTGACCGACCACGAGTGGAGCCCGCGATAGCGACCCTCGCGCCGTGTGAAGCAGTCCTGTTTCGCCGAACGCCGGCAGATTCCCACGCCCGCTCGCCGTCACTCGCAGTCCCACCCGAACAACGGTCCACACCACACGGAGACATCAGCGCTAGCGTTGGTGAAGAGAACGGTGCGTTCCAGGATGGCGTTCATCGACCGATCCGAGGAAGAAGCCACCGTCATCGACCTTGTCGGCGACGGCTCGCTTGCGGAGGAGCCCGGCACCGAAGACCGGATCCGGCATTCGTTCGAACACCTGCTCGATGCGTTCGCGGCGCTCACCGCCGTTCGAGATGCGACCGGTCAGATCGTCGACTTCCGCGTGGACTACGCGAACGATGCTGCTCGTCTCGTCACCAACGGCGCTGCTCGCCGCTCCGGAGAGGATCGCTTCGGGGAGTCGCTCGTCGACCACTACAAGCGGGAGCTGTTCGACGAGTTCTGTCAGGTCGTGGACACCGGGGAGCCCCTGGCTACCCAATCCCTGGACCACATCGATTCGCGCACCGGAGGAAAGCGACTCCTCCGCGCCTTCGAGGTCCGAGCCGAGCGGGTCGGTGACGGCCTGGCGGTCGTGTGGCGGGATGTGACCGCCCACGTGCTCCTTGAGGTGGAACTGGGGCGGCGCAACCGCGAGCTGGCCCTGGTCGGAGAGATGGTGGAGTATCTCCAGGCCGCGGAATCGGCAGAAGAGGTCTTCGACGTCGCTGCCGGCTTCGGCTCACGGCTGTTCCGCGACTTCGCGGGCGGACTCTACGTGCAGAACGAGTCGGGATCCATCGTCGAGGCGGTGTCCTCTTGGGCCGGCGGCGACTGTGGAGATCAGGTGTTCGCACCCGAGCAATGCTGGGCGCTGCGCCGCGGACGGCGGCACGGCAGTCTCTCCGGGAACGAACCTCTGCGCTGCGCCCACGCGGCGGAGGGTGATGCTGCGACGCTGTGTGTCCCACTGATTGCGCAGGGCACGGCCATCGGCCTCCTCGTACTGGCGCCTCCGGGCGCCGCAAACCGCTCCGACCCGACGCCGTCGCTATCCGCGAATGAGGCGCTTGCGGTTTCTGTGTGTGAACATCTCGGATTGGCACTCACGAACATCCGCCTTCGCGAGACACTTCGCAACCAGTCCATCAGAGACCCGCTCACCGGCCTGTTCAATCTCCGCTACCTCGAGGAGACCCTCGCACGCGAGATCAGCCGGTGTGCGCGCAGAGGGAAGCCGCTCGGGCTCATGATGTTGGACATCGACCGGTTCAAGGGCTTCAACGACACCTTCGGGCATTCCGGCGGAGACGCACTGCTGTGTGAGCTCGCAGCGCTGCTCGAAGCGCTCACCCGGGTCGAGGATGCCGCGTGCCGCTACGGAGGCGACGAGTTCGTCGTAGTGCTCCCGGAGAGCTCGCTGGACGTGACGGTCCTCCGGGCTGAGGAGATCCGGCAGGCCGCGAGCCACTTCACCATTGCGCTCGACGGCTCGGTCCTCAGTGGGGTCACGCTCACCGTCGGAGTCGCCGTGTTTCCGGATGACGCGACCGACATGCCGGGCTTGCTGCGCGCCGCAGACGAAGCAATGTACGGTGCAAAACATGCAGGCGGCGATCGGGTCCAGGTCGCTCGCGCACCGACCAACAAGGCGTAGTCGAAGCGTATTCGATACAGGGACGAGCGGTCGGCGCGCACAGCAACGTACCGCCGCCCCATGTTCATCTCTTCACCCTCACGAAACCGGCCCGAAATCTTGATTCGGTACGTTGCCGTGACATCTGGTCGTCCTCGTGGCGACTCGATCTGCATCAGGCAACACAATCGAGCCCAAGGAGCGATCGATGAAGAGGAGACTGCTGCTCGTAGGCTGCGGAGCGGGGGCGTTATCGCTCACCGGAGCCGCACCGGCATTCGCCCAGGGCGAACTCACCGCAGACGCCGTTCAGGTCACGCTGGACAACATCTGGGTTCTGCTCGCGGCCGTGCTGGTGATCTTCATGCAAGCCGGTTTCGCCCTCGTCGAAGCGGGCCTCACGAGAGCCAAGAGCGTCGCCAACATCATGATGAAGAACCTGATGGACTTCTCGGCCGGCGTGATCGCGTTCGCGCTGGTCGGGTTCGCCATTGCGTTCGGTCCCGGAAACGCGCTCTTCGGAACCGAAGGGTGGTTCCTCAATACGAACACCTTCACCGAGGGCTCCTTCGGAACGCTATCGCTTCCAACCTTCTTCATCTTCCAGGTGGCGTTCGCCGCAACCGCTGCCACGATCGTTTCGGGGGCGATGGCGGAACGTACGAAGTTCAAGAGCTACTTCGTCTACAGCTTCGTGATCACAGCGTTGATCTATCCGGTGGTGGTCCACTGGCTCTGGGGCGGAGGCTGGCTCTCCACGCTCTCAACGCCGATGATCGATTTTGCGGGTTCAACCATCGTTCACAGCGTGGGCGGCTGGGCGGCGCTGATGGGGGCCATCGTCCTTGGGCCGAGAATCGGGAAATACGCCAAGGACGGAAGATCGCGGGCCATCCCCGGCCACTCGATTCCGTTTGCCATTCTTGGTGTGTTCATCCTGTTCATCGGATGGTTCGGATTCAACCCGGGTTCCGAGCTCGCAGCGGACGCGGCCGTCGGCTACATCGCCCTCACGACCCTGATCGCCGGTGCCACCGGAGCAGTATTCGCCACCATCACCGTTTGGATCAGGACGGGCCGACCAGACGTAGCGATGGCCGGCAACGGTACGCTCGCAGGGCTCGTCGCGATCACGGCCGGGACCGCCAACGTGTCCAACTGGGGCGCGGCACTCATCGGCGCCTTGGCCGGCGTCCTGGTGGTCTTCTCGGTCTTCTTCCTGGATCGCCGGAGAGTCGACGATCCGGTCGGTGCGATCTCGGTGCACGGCGTGTGCGGGGCATTCGGCACGCTGATGGTCGGGCTGGTGGCCACCGAGGGTGGGCTGTTCTACGGCGGCGGGTTCGATCAGCTCGTCACACAGGCCATCGGCGTGGTGGCCGTCTTCGCATTCGTAACGATCACGACCGGACTGCTGTTCTACGCCATCAAGGCAACGATCGGTCTTCGGGTTCCTGCCGAGGAGGAGGTCGCGGGCCTGGATGTGATCGAGCACGGTGCTCCCGGCTACGGTCCTGATGTCCTTACCACAGCACCGGCGACGGGCTGAGAGGAGGATCGAACATGAAACTGATCACCGCGGTCATCAAGCCGCACAAAGTCGACGAGGTCATCGAGGCACTCAGATCCGCAGGGATCCAGGCGATCACGGTCACCGAGGTCAAGGGATTTGGACGGCAGGGCGGGCACACCGAGACCTACCGGGGTGCGGAATACACCGTCGACTTCACGCCCAAGGTCAAGCTCGAGATCGTGATCGGCGCCGATGACGTACCGAGAGCGACCGACGTGATCCAATCCACGGCGAGTGAAGGGAAGATCGGAGATGGCAAGATCTGGGTCACGCCGGTCGATGCCATCGTCCGGATCCGCACCGGCGAGCAGGGGAAGGACGCCATCTAGCTGATCGGTACTCGCGGCGAGCGCAGGATTGATCGCACCCCACCGTGTCGTCGGGTGCGGTCAATCCTGCAGGCGGTCCCGGATCCGACCCCGGAGCGCGGCCAACTCAGGCTCGCTGCGAATCGGCGTCTCGTCCCGTCGAACGTGGAAGAGGTCGCGAGCTTGGCCGCCCATGGTGTCGATCTTGGCGAACCGGACATCGACTTCTTCGTCGTGGAGCGCCTCGACGATATCCAGCAGCAACCCAATGCGGTCGGGAGCGCGAACCTCGACGACGGTGTCGTGCCCACTGCTCTTGGTTGTCACCTCGACCGGTCTCCGGTCCTCGTCGTGCCGCCGGTAGGTCTTGACGCGTTCGGCTATGGCGGGACGCAGAGCGCCCTCGTCCTCGAGGGCTGAGACGAGATCCTCCGCAACCCGATCCCACCGATCCCGCGTAACGACCTCGCCGGTGCGATCGTCCGCGACGTGGAACGTGTCGAGGGCGATTCCGTCCGATCGCGTGCGAAGGCGGGCGTCCATGACGCCGATGCCGTTGCGGGTGAAGGCCTGGCTCACGGCGAGCAGGAAGCCTTCGCGGTCGGTTCCCACAACGAGGACGCGCCCCGGTCTGATCTCATCGACCGAGATGCGACCGGCCACATCGAGTCGGGATACGACGTCGAGGTGCCACACCACCTCACGTGGCGACGTCGTATCGAGGTAGTCCACCGGCATTGCCGCAACGTGCTCCTCGATCGGGCGCCGGTCGAACACTCCTCCTGCGGCACCGACGATGGCGTCGATGTCGCGGGTGGCACGAACCGCCCCGCCCGCCTCGAGTGCCGTGGCGACCTTGCGATAGAGGCGGCGGAGCAAGGTGGCTCGCCATTCGTTCCACATCGTCGATCCGGTCGCCCTGAGATCGGCAATCGTGAGCAGATACAGCATCTGGAGCTCGCGGAGTTCGTCGATCTTCGCTGCCACTTCGTCGATCACGGCCGGGTCGGCGATGTCGCGACGGGTCGCGGTCTCCACGAGGAGGAGGTGGTGGCGAACGGCGTTGACGACGGTGGCCACGGTGGCGGGCCCATACCCGGCTCTGCGCAGGAAGGCTGCAGCGAGGTCCGCTCCAACGATCTCGTGGTTTCCTCCGCGGGCTTTGCCGATGTCGTGAAGAAAAGCGGCGAGCAGGAGCTCCTCAGTCGACCCGACCTCGTCGACGAGCGCCGCGGTGTCGCTCTCGGTATCGTTGATGATCGTCTGCATTTCGTCGACGGCTCGCCACATGTGAGCACCGGCCGGATGCGCATGGAAGGGTGCGAGCTGCGGCGCAGTCGCCACCGGTGTCCATTCGGGGAACTCGCGTTCCACCCAGCCCAGATCTTCGAGGAGACCGAAGATGGTCCGGCCACGACCGCCCGCCGAGAGCAGCATCACGAATGCCCGCCGATCCGCGGCCGTCCACATCGTGTCGGGCGACGTGCGGATCAGTTCCGCTTCCGCCGGGTCCAGCCAGGCTCCTTCCGGACGCCCTGCCGCACGAACTGCGATCGCCAGTACGCTCTCGGACGCATCGAGGGTCTCTCCCGCTTCGGAAGGCGAGAAGCGCGTCCGAATCGCTCCGAAGACCCGCCGACCCAATCCGGCCGTCGATTCGGGCTCGACATGGAGATCCGGCCAGCGACGATCAGCCAACCCGTCTCCGACGTGCAGCGCAGACGTGAGAGCGACCGAGAGGGAATGAACATCGGTTTCGAGCCACGCAGCCGCCGGCTCGCGTAGGTCGGCGACGAAACGGTCGTTGGCGCGCCCTGCCGACGCATGCAGCGCATTTCGCACCGCCAGGAGCACAGCCTTCGCCCCGCGCTCGTCGTGCGTGGCCGGCGGGTAGCTGAGGCCGATCAAATCGGCGCGACGTCGTTCCCACCAGAACCCTTCGTGAGTTCGCAGCGCGCCCCGTCCCTCCTTCACGTCGGCCGCCATCACGGGATAGGGCTCCGCGAGACGGCGTTCCCGCTCCAGGTAGGCCAACCGCGGCGCCAGGGCCCGTTCGCGAAGTATCTCTCCGAGCGCGCCCTCGAACTCGGCAAAGAGGTCTGCGTCGCCCGCAATGAGCCGGGCCGACAGCAGCGTGGTGAGGGTCTCGAGGTCCTCTCGCCCGGCCGCGCGACACTCCTGCACCGTGCGCACGGCGTGACCAACCTTGAGGTTGGCGTCCCACAGCGGGTACAGGATCGCCTGGATCAGGCGCTGGGTCTCACCCCTGCGATGGAGCAGCATCACATCAACGTCGGACCACAGGCATTGCTCGCCGCGGCCGTAGCCGCCAAGGGCGACCACCGCCGCACCAGGGCCGATGTCCGAACCGAGTTGAGCGATGCCGGCGTCGAGCGCGCTCGTCAAAGCCGCGCACGTGTCGGGTCCGCCATCCCCGATTGCCTCACGACCCACGGCGACGCGCAGATCGAGAAACGTCGAGAGCGGCCCCGAGCTCGTGCGGCTCTTCACGGTGTTCCCGCCCGCGTTCGATAGGTCCATGTCAACGAAGGCAATGTAGTGGTGTCCGGTCGATCGGCAACGGCGGGCCCGCTCGCATCTCTCCTCGACGCCGAGGTGGCGGACCGAGCATCTCTTCAGCGTTGCCTGCTAATGGGAACCACTCGATGCGTAGGATGGACGAGCCCGAAGTGTCCACAGGAGGGCTATGTCGGCCGCCAGCATCGATCTCATGGAGACGTTGGGCGTGCAACCCGCCGCCTTCGAAGGACGGACTGCGCTCATCACCGGATCGGCCAGGGGGATCGGCAAGGCCACGGCGATGAATCTCGCCGCTCGCGGAGCCCGCGTGGTCATCCTCGACATCCTTCCCGAAGGTGCCGCCGTCGCCGCCTCCATCAACGAGGCGGGCGGCCAAGCGGTGTTCGTTCAGTGTGATCTCGCCGATCTCGCCCAGCTCGAGGCCGCGCTCTCTCGCATCGACAAGGAGGTCGGCAATGTCGACGTGCTCGTCAACAACGCGCTCCACCTGAAGCCGGCACCAATCGTGGAGCTCGAACTCGACGATTGGGAGCAGACGTTCCGGACTAATGCACGTGCGCCATTCCTGCTCATCAAGGGGCTCCTCCCCGGCATGCTCGAACGAGGATGGGGAGTCATCGTCAACGTGGTCGCCTACGAAGGGGCGCCGTTCGGCGGCGCGTACTCGAGTACCAAGCTTGCGCTTCGCTCGCTTGCACAGACGGTGGCACGCGAGATTGGGAACGAGTCCGGAGTTTCATCGTTCTCCTTCGTCCCCGGGATCGTCGACACGCCGCTGATGCGAGAGGATGTCATCCCGCGCATGGCAGGCCTCTTTGGCATGTCGGAAGACCAGGTGCTCGAGATGGTGGCCCACAACCCCGGGTACGAGGGATTCATGCCGGTCGACCACTGCGCCGCGGCGCTCGTGTACGCGCTCGACCACGCGGAGGAGTACCACGGGCAGGTAGCTGATCCGTTCGAGCCTCTCGACCGAGCGGGTGTGATCGAGATGCCGCGCGTCGAGGTGGGCGAAGAGATCGATGTGTCTGGACCTCTCAGCGGAATCTACATCAAGCAGTACCTCGGAGAAGTGTCCTCGACGAACAAAGCCCTCGAGCACCGCATCGAGGTCCGCACGCGTGAGCTCGCCGAGGCACGAGACCGATCGGAGCAGTTGCTGCTCAGCATTCTGCCGCCGCCGATCGCGCGCCGTCTGGAAGCAGGGGAGGAGCTGATCGCCGACTACTTCGACGATGCGACCGTGCTCTTCGCCGACATCGTCGGGTTCACCACCCTCTCGTCGAAGATGGCTCCGCCCCGCGTGGTCCAGGTCCTCGATGTGCTCTTTTCGCGGTTCGACTCCGTCGCCGACCGCTACGACGTGGAGAAGATCAAGACGAACGGGGACAGCTACATGGCGGTCGGTGGTGTTCCTCTCCCACAGGACGACCATCTCGAACGGGTCGCGCGGATGGCGCTCGACATGCTCCCGGTCATCGATGCGATCGGAACAGCGTTCGACCTCCCGTTGTCGGCTCGCATCGGAATCCACTCTGGGAACGTCGTGGCCGGCGTGATCGGCCGCCGGCGCTTCATCTACGACATCTGGGGAGACACGGTCAACACGGCGAGTCGCATGGAGTCGTACGGTGAAGGCGGGCGCATCCACTGCAGCGACGTGGTGCGGTCCAAACTCGCGGATTCGTTCGATTTCGAGCCGCGTGGTGTGGTCGAGATCAAGGGCAAGGGCACCATGTCGACCTACTTCCTCACCGGCGAGCGCCGCTAGCCCGGCCGTCTCGGCACGCACATGCGGCATGCCGGCGTCGAGCTCAGCGCAAGGGAGGATCGTACCGGAGTCGCATCAGCGGCAGGCCGGTCGTCTCTTCTGCGCTGCTTCCGATGTCACGGAAGCCGTAGGCGGCGTAGAAGCTACGTCCGATGGCGTTCGCTTCGAACACATCGAGAACGACGTGTCGGCGGGAGGCCGTGACGGCGTCCATGAGGGCGCTCCCTACGCCCCGACGCTGGTGCGCCGGGTCGACGAAGATCCCACCCACCTCATTGCCGAGCATGGACACGAAGCCCACCACGCGCCCGTCGCTCTCGGACACCAGCGTTTCTGACGAGGGGAGCCACTGCTCCGCAATCTGTAGCCGTTCCGCTTCGAAGAAGCTCTCGGTGAGGAACGAATGTGCCTCAACCGAGGCCCGATACCAGACGTCGAGCACGTCGCCAAGATCGTTGTCGGTGAATGGGCGAATCACCTCGCGAGTATCGCGCAACCCCGGCCTTGATCAGTCCGGCGTGCCCGCACATCGTCCCAGTCGCGTCACCCGGACTCAGTCGCCGCTGATGCCGGTAGGGTGAGCCGATGAGTGACGGATCCGAGACGATCATCCCCCGGTGGGAGTGGCGAGCCTTCGACCGGCAATTCACCGTCGCCGAGCCGCTGCTCAACACGCTCGAGCCCACGGGCGTTCGGGAGACCGAGGAGCTGTATCTGCTCGCGGATGCCGCCGACACCAACGTCAAAGTGCGCTTCGATCTGATGGATATCAAGGCGCTCGAGGACGTTGATCGGCACGGACTCGAACGATGGAAGCCGGTCTTCAAGGCGAGATTCCCCCTCGGAGCCTCCGACGTTGAGAAGGTCTTCGCGATGCTGGATCGCCCGCTTCCGCGCCTTGATCGCGAGTCGTATACGCTCGACCGCTTCGTCGCTGAGCTCGCGAAACCCGCCCGCATGCGACCGGTCGCTGTGACCAAGCGGCGCGTGCGATACGTTCTTGCGGGGTGCACGGCAGAGGTGGCCGATGTCCTCGTGGAGGGTCGACCCATCCGCACCGTCGCGATGGAATCCGCCGATGCATCGACGGTGATCAACGCCGTTCGAGCATTGGGGCTCGACGGGTACACGAATACGAACTACACCCGGGGTATCACCGACGTGGTGGACGAGCGAGATGTCGTCTCCGGCGTGATCGATGTCGGGACCAACTCCATCAAGTTCCATCTTTCCGCGCGGTCCCCCTCAGGTGAGTGGCACACCATCATCGACCGAGCCGAGGTAACGCGGCTTGGTGAGGGTCTCGACAAGACCGGGAGCATCTCAGACGAGGCCCTCGAGCGCGCCACAGGGGCCATTGCCGGCATGGTCGACGAAGCCCGGGCCCACGACGTTCGAGCGATCGCCGCCGTCGGCACCGCGGGACTGCGCATCGCCGCGAACCGGGAGGAGGTGGTCGCGGCCATCCGTGACCGCGCGGGAATCACGGTGGAGGTGATCTCCGGCGAGGACGAGAGCCGGCTCGCGTACATGGCGGCTCAGGCCGGACTCGATCTCGGGGATGGTTCCATCGTTGTGCTCGACACGGGTGGTGGCAGCTCCGAATTCACCTTCGGACGTGGGTCTCGCGTCGACGACCGGTTCAGCCTGAATGTCGGCGCCGTGCGCTACACCGAGCGATTCCACCTCGAAGGACAGGTCCCCGGTGGTGTGCTCGATCACGCACTGTCCGCCATGTCGGAGGACCTCGGCTCGCTCGACGAGCGTCCCACCCCGGATGCGCTCGTGGCAATGGGAGGAGCCGTTACCAACATGGCTGCCGTGAAGCACGGTCTCGCCGCCTACGACCCCGACGTGGTCAACGGCACGGTCCTGGATCGGGCCGAGATCGAACGTCAGATCGCGATGTACGCGTCCACGTCCACCGAGGATCGCCGATCCATCGTCGGGCTCCAGCCCAAGCGCGCCGAGGTCATCCTCGCCGGAGCATGCATCGTCGGGACCGTGATGGACAAACTCGGCGCGACATCTGCGACGGTCAGCGACCGAGGACTCCGGCACGGACTCCTCGTCGAACGCTTCGGACCATGAGCCGCACGGAGGCTGCCCTGCAGGCAGTCGTCACGGGACAGACCGTGCGGGCGTCGGCCCTCGACTCTGAGCTCGAACTCGAGAGCACCCGCAAAGGGGAACGAGATCAAGATTGGGTGGGAAGCGCCCTGCGGACAAAGCGGTCGAAGTGGGGTATGGCGAACTCCACCCAGCCGTAGCGGGGCGCGTAGATCAGGCCCTCGGCGATCAGCCGATCCCGGAACGCCGCCACCTGCGGGGTCGACTTGCCGGCCGCGGCCGCCACATCGCCCGATCGGTGTGGGCCGGGACCGAGTGAGGCCAAAGCCTGGACGTAGGCGACCTCCGATGCCGGGATTCGTGCGATCCGTGCGGCGAAGAACGACGAATCGAGTGCCTGGTCGACGTTCGGCTCTGCCCGCTCCACGTCGGCCGGCGAGATGGGCTCGCCGGTTGCGGCATTCCACGTGTGGTACGCCCACGTCTGGACGAAGAACGGGAAGCCGTCGGAGTGGTCGACGATCATCTCCGTTGCTTCGGACGACCAGACGACCCCGATCTCTTCGGCGGGTTGGACGATCGCCTGCACCACCTGATCCGGTGTGAGCGGTCCGAGATCGGCGACCGTGAACATCCGTTCGGCGTAGGTCGCGGCCCGGGCGACTTCGCCGACGAGGTTGGGGAGCCCAGCGAGGACACAGTACAGCGGGAGACCATCCTGACCGCACCGATGCACTCCTGCCAGGAGCCGACGCAGATCGTGGCGGTCGAGCATCTGGGCCTCGTCGATGGCCACCATCACGCCAAGATCCTGCTCGGCCGCAACGGCAGCAATATCAACCAAGACGTCGGCGAGGGCCTCCCGGTCGGACCGGCCGGCTCGTCGTTCGAATGCGACGCCGGTCCCGACAACGGTGAGCGAGACCGATTCGATCGATCGCAGCGCCCGACCGACCTTTGCACCGGCGTCGCATTCGTCGACGATTCGGCGGGCCTGGCGGAGCACGCTACGAATGGTGTCGTCACCGCCGACGGCCTCGACGCGAATGACCCGGAAGCCGACGTGCTCGGCAACGGCCGCGAGCTTGCCGAGCAACACGGTCTTGCCCACGCCGCGCAGGCCGGTGATGAGGGTGTGCTGGCTGGTTCGCGACGACTTCAATCGACGCAGCGCGACATCTGCGGCGCCGATGACCTGGTCACGTCCAACGAGGGCCGGCGGAGGAGTCCCCGCCCCCGGCGCGTACGGATTCGCGACCGGGTCGTAGAGTTCATCCGACATGCCGCCACTTTAGCATTCTCTGCAAAACACGAGGCAAGTCTGTTGACCTTGGGTGACAGATGCCCGACGACCTGCGGGCTTCCCTCTACGAAAGCGGGGCTGCCGACGAGATCCTCGACCGGTGGACCGCTCTCCTCGAGGACCAAGCCGTCGGATTGCTCGACGCCAGCACCGTGACACGAGAAGCCGACTCGATCGCGACTCTTCTCGCGCAGGTCGACACCGTGGCCCGGCGAGCGACAGCTGCCTGATCCGGGGTCGCTCGTGCCGGTTCCGATCGCATAGATCGCCGGAGGAGCGAGTTGGCCGAGGCTTCCTAGGAAGCCATGCGTTGCCGCGTGCCGCCTCGCAGGAGGAGCCAGAACGTGAACCAGAGTTCGCCAATCACCGATGGCAGGGCCACGATCGCGAGGAACACATTCTCATAGTCCGTGTAGTTCGCCAGTAACCCATGGGCGACGGTGTCGAGGATGTACGCAGCACCGGCGACGGCAAGGACGGCGCCGAGCATCTTTGGGGCGACACCGGAGCGCACGATCAGGTAGCCGAGCAGCATGAGGTGCACACCGAACGCGGTCAGGCCGATCAGCCACGTCGCGTTGAAGGCGTCGAAGGCGAGCAGCGCCTGGGCATCGAGCTGACCCTGGTCGAATGCACCGATCCAGCCCGCCCCCGAAATGAGCTGAAGCACGGTGAAGAAGAACACGAGCCCCATGCCGAGGAACACCGTGTAGACCACGCGGAACCAGGCGGTGAGCCGTGAGAGCTCCCGGTTGATGCCCTTGAACAGCACCCAGAGCGCCCAGGCGACCACGACGTCGAGGAGGAACACGACCAAGAAGGCGATGAGCCCGAACCGGAACACGACCTCGGAATCTGCGACGTTGGCGAAGGTCGCGGCAGCGTCGCCGGTGTCGACAAGTCCGCCGACGACGATGAAGTTGGCGAAGATCGCCAACACGAAGATGAGCAGATAGCTCACCCCTGCGATCAACGCTGCACGGCGCGGCGTGGTCTCGGCGAATGGGTGATCGATGGTTTCTGCGTTCACGGATGGGCTCCTTTCGGTGTGGTGTGCAAGTGTCTAGGGGAATGGGACCGCTCAGATGGTGACGACCGTCTTGCCCCGTGTGTGGCGTGCACCGACGTATTCGAGGGCATCGACGGTCTCGTCGAGCGGGTAGGTGCGATCGATCACCGGAACGACGCCCCCCGCGTCCATCATCTCGGCGAGAGCTTCGAGGTCGTCTCGAGTGTTCTTGGCGAAGAAACCGGTCAAGTTCTGGCGGGTCACGAGGTTGGACGCCATGGCCCAGACCGTGCGGCCGAAGCCCATCGTCACCGGCCCGCCCGATCCACCGACGATGACGAGCGTTCCGGTCGGTGCCAGCACGCTGCGGAGCTTCGAGATCGGCCGGTTGCCGGCGATATCGACGATGAGGTCGTAGCGGCGACCGGCGTCGCTGATGTCCTCGCTTCGGTAGTCGACGACATGGTCGGCACCGATCGAGCGCACCATCTCGACGTTGCGGTTCCCGGCAACTCCCGTCACGTCGGCCCCAAGCGCCTTGGCGATCTGGACGGCGTAGGTGCCGACCGCGCCCGATGCTCCGACGACGAGGACTGATTGTCCTTCGGTGACCTCGCCCGAATCGCGCAGCGCCTGGAGGGCGGCGACGGCTGAGATTGGAACTGCAGCGGCCTGCTCCATCGAGATCCCGGCTGGTTTTCGAGCGAGAGCATCCTCGGAGACCGCGGCGTACTCGGCGAGGCTTCCGTCGGCGTAGCCGAACACTTCGTCCCCAATGGCGAAGCGAGTGACTCCGTCACCGACCGCCACGACGGTGCCGGAGAGCTCGAACCCGGCGATCCGCTGTTTCGGGGTGCGGATCCCGAACATCGGTCTGGCTATGTACGGCTGGCCGGCGACGGTGAGCCAGTCGCCGATGGCAACACCGGCGGCCGCTACGCGAACGAGCACCTGGTCGGAGGCCGCGATTGGGGTAGGAACCTCGGCGAGCTCAAGGGCGTCGGCCGGAG
>JAHEEL010000147.1 GCA_024640745.1 Actinomycetes bacterium | reverse complement strand
ACCACGTACGACGACACCCCCACCGCCGCCAGCCTCGATCCGGGCGTCGGCTCAAGCCACTCAGGCGGCGGCGAGCCGGGTCACCGGGATCGCACCGGTCGTGGAACCCGGACCGACCGGTGTCAAAGGTTGGCTGGCCGATCTCTACGACCCCGACAGGCCATGGCTGGGCTACCTCCGAGCGGCGCTCACGGTGGTTGTGCTGATCATTCTTGCGTGGCTCCTGGTGTGGGCGCTCGGCGGCCTCTTCGACACGCTGGGGGAGTTCTGGGAGTCGATGTGGGCCGACGGTTCGTGACGGCTACAGGATGGCGCGAACAAGCAAGCCGAGGGCGCCGGCGACGGAGAGCACCAGGATTGCGATACGGGCCGATCGCTGCGGAACCCGATTCTTGAAGCGAAGGCTCGCCAGGTAGCCAAGGATCACGGCCGGGAAGAGCACAAGCGCAACCGCAGCGTCCTGCCAGGAGAGGTTGCCGGTTGCGAGGCGGGTCGTCAACGTCACGACGAGCCCGAGACTGAAGACGACCGCGAGGTTCGAGCGGCGAGTCGGGCCGTCATCCCGCGAGTAGAGCAACGCGAGAGGCGGGCCGCCGATCGAGGCCACCATGCCCGACACGCCTGCGAGGGTTCCGGCGCCGAGTTCCGTGGTGGGGGTGCGGCGCACGTGATATCCGGATGCAACGATCGCAACGGCCAGGAGGACGATCACGGCGATGGTTACGTCGAGCGTGGTCTGTGTGGCCACCGCGAGGAGTGCAACGCCGATGATGGCGCCCGGGATGCGTCCGGCGACGATCCACCCGATCCCGGACACGTCGACGTGGCGGCGCTCGCGCCAAGCCATGGTGAGCGTTAGCGGCATCGTGACCAGCAGTTGCGGAACCGGTGCGAGCGACGGGTCGATCAGCGCCAGGATCGGCACCGACACCAGGGCAAACCCCATGCCGACCACGCCCTGGATCGACGCCGCAAGAAACGTCACGACGAGAGCAACAACGAGGGCGGCGGCAGACACTCGGGCAACGATACGGGTGGTGTGGTGTACCTCTTGTGGTCGGCAGTTTCCGAAGGAAACTGGAACGTGCCGCTTGCGGCCCGCGACACTCGGGCAACGATACGGGTGGTGTGGTGTAGCACCGGTTGGCGGTGCGATACTGACCCCATGGCTGAGGACGAAGCGCTTCCTCCGGGCCCGATCGACGAGTGGCAGGCGTACGTCGACGAGAACGAGCAGCCGTCCCGCCGCTCGCGGGGGCGCGTCGACCCGTTCGTCGCGTTCGGCGTCGCGTTGGGCGTGGTCGTGATGATTGGCATGGTCGCGCTGCGACCCACCGGAGCGTCACGTGCCCAGGCCGACGACCTCGCCGCTCTCGGCGTTCCGACCGAGTTTCACCATGCGACCGTCGACGACGTGGCCGAGCGGCCGTGCGCGGGCGTCGAGACGGAGACGTGCACGGTCGTGGGCTTCAAGCTGGATGACGGGCCGGATGCCGGGTTTGTGTTCGTGCAGGAGTTCTTTCCGGGAGCAACCACGCCGGCGTTCTCGGTAGGTGACCGCGTGGTGCTCTCCCGCGTGGCTCGGACGGCGACCGTCGAATCGACATCCATGACGCCATGCTCGTTCGATTCCGAGGTCGAGTGCATCGCCATCGAGCTACTTGTCGACGATGGAGGCACCACCGCAACCGCTCTGTTCGAGGCCTACCAAGGCGAAGCGGCCGCCGACCTCCGTGTCGGTGAAGAGGTGCTCGTCGACTACGTCTACGACGGTGACCAGCTCGAAATGCTCTCGGTCCGTCCCATGGAGCCGCAGGAGGTATACCGATTCGCCGATTTCGACCGCCGGACCCTGCTGATCGGCGTTGCGGTGGTGTTCGCACTCTTCGTCGTGGCGCTGGGCGGATGGCGGGGCGCTACGGCCCTCGTGGGCCTGGTCATCAGCGTGCTCATCCTTCTCCTCTTCGTTCTCCCGGCAATCCTCGACGGACGGAGCGCGGTCCTTGTTGCGGTGTTCGGCTCTGCGGGCATCGCTTTCGTGACCATGTACCTCGCCCATGGGTTGAATCGCATGACCACGATCGCACTGCTCGGCATGGTCTCCGCGTTGACGCTGACCGCCGTTCTTTCGGCGATCACGGTGGCTGCCGCACGATTCAGCGGCCTGGCGGCGGAGGAGAGTTCGCTGCTGACGTTCTTCGACGGCATCGACGTGTCCGGGCTCGTTCTTGCCGGGATCGTGCTCGGTGCCGCCGGCGCACTCGACGATGTGACGATCACTCAGGCCGCAACGGTGTGGGAGCTGCGCTCCGCCAACCCTGCCCTCGACTCGTCCGGGTTGTTTCGACGAGCACTCCGAGTTGGGCGCGACCACATCGCGTCGATCGTCAATACCCTGCTGCTTGCCTATGCGGGGGCCTCGCTCCCGCTCCTCGTGCTGTTCGTGCTGGCCCGCCAGTCGCTCGGCACCATTGCGAACAGCGAGGTCGTGGCCATCGAGATCGTCCGAACGTTGATCGGGAGCATGGGCCTCGTTGCTGCAGTGCCGCTCACGACCTGGCTCGCAGCGCGATTCGCTCGCGCTCGATCGACAGTCCAGCCCGACGCCACGGTCTGAGAAAGCTCGTTGCCGCAAAAGCTGCAGCGGTTTACTATCCCGCCCACTTCGGTCGCCTCCCTGGGGAACTGTGTGAAACAATCCGTGCGAAAGGATGCCGCTCGCCGCCGATCTGTCGGGTATGTCGGCGTGGCCGCTGTAGTGCTCGGAGCGCTCTTCCTTGCGTCGTGCTCGAGCGATCTGCCGCAGTCGTCCTTGAATCCACAATCGGTCGAGGCCGAGCAGATCGACCGGCTCTGGGATCTCGTGTTCTGGATCGGGTTCGGCGTGTTCGTGGTAGTCGAGGCCGCATTGATCTACGCGATCGTTCGATTCCGCAAGCGGCCGGGAGACGAAGCCGAGCCGAAGCAGGTTCACGGCAACACCCGGCTCGAGATCGTGTGGTCGATCATCCCCGTCGTGATCCTCGCCGTGATCGCCGTCCCGACGCTCACCACCCTCTTCGACCTGCGCCGACCCGCCGAGGGCGACTTCCTTCGGGTCGAAGTCATCGGACATCAGTGGTGGTGGGAATTCCGGTATCCCGACATCCTCGATGGGGACGGGCGGCCCCTCACCACCGCGAACGAACTGCACCTTCCGGCGGGGACGACCTCCGAACTGCAAATGACGTCGGCAGACGTGATCCACAGCTTCTGGGTGCCGAGCCTGGCCGGGAAGCGGGACGTGGTACCCGGTCGTTTCAACTACCTCAAGATCACACCCGACCCGGGAACAGCCGGTGACATGATCAAGGGCCAGTGTGCCGAGTACTGCGGACTGGCGCACGCCGACATGCGGTTCCGCGTGTTCCTGGACGGGGAATCCGACTTCGAGGCGTGGTCGGCCGAGCAACTCGCAGCGTCGCCGGTGCCGACCGAAGGGCCCGAAGCGGCCGGCTACGAGACGTTCACCGCCCTCTGCACGACCTGTCACCAGGCGAAGGTCGAAACGCCGGAGGGGACGGTCGACGTCATCGGTGCCGCCCTCGGCCCGGATCTCACCCATTTCGGCAGTCGCACCTCGATCGGCGCAGGCATCGAGGACAACACGACGGAGCACCTCGCCGAGTGGATCGACAATCCGGCATCGGTGAAGCCGATGTCGCCCGAGATGAACGACCTCGCCGCCGGCCGGATCATGGGGATGCCGGACTACGGGCTCGATGACCAACAGATCGCGGAACTCGTTGCGCTATTGGAGATGTGGAAGTGATCGAACGAATGGCTCGGGGAGGTAGCTCGTGGCGATGACAACCACGGAAGACCTCGGTTACACGCCCTCGACGAAGGGTCTGTGGAGTTGGATCACAACGATCGATCACAAGCGGATCGGGATCCTCTACGCCGTGTCGGCTCTGGTCTTCTTCATCGTCGCCGGGGTCGAGGCACTCCTCATCCGGATGCAGCTGGCGACGGCGAACGGCACGCTGGTATCCGCCGACGCCTACAACCAGCTGTTCACCATGCACGGCCTCACGATGGTGTTCGCCGTCGTGATGCCGATCGCGGCGGCGTTCCAGAACTACTTCGTTCCATTGATGATCGGAGCGAGGGATGTCGCGTTCCCGCGCCTCAACGCTTTCTCGTACTGGCTCTTCCTGTTCAGTGTCGTGCTATTGACCTCGTCCTTCTTCCTCGGGGGATCGCCGGACGGCGCCTGGGTGGGATATGCCCCGCTGTCGACGCAGATCACCGAGTACGTCCGGATGGACTACTACTCCATCGGGGCGCAGTTGCTCGGGTACGCCTCGCTGGGGTCGTCGATCAACTTCGTCGCCACGATCTTCACGATGCGGGCTCCCGGCATGACGCTCATGCGGATGCCGATCTTCGTCTGGATGACCGTCGTAACGTCGTTCCTGCTCATCTTCAGCCTTCCGGTCATCGGAGTCGGCCTCTGGCAGATCTTCTTCGACCGCAACTTCGGAGCGCTCTTCTACGAGGCACAGGCTGCCGGTGACCCGCTGCTCTGGCAGCATTTGTTCTGGATCTTCGGCCACCCCGAGGTGTATGTGCTGATCCTTCCTGCGATGGGGATCATCTCCGAAGTCCTCCCCGTCTTCTCCCGGAAGCCCATCTTCGGCTACGCCTTCGTGGTCTTCTCCGGAATCGCCATCGGGTTCCTCGGATTCGGCGTATGGGCGCACCACATGTTCACGGCCGGGATGGGGCCCGTGGCCGAGGCCGGATTCGGTCTGGCAACGATGCTGATTGCGATTCCGACCGGCGTGAAGATCTTCAACTGGATAGGGACGATGTGGGGCGGGAAGCTGACCTTCCCGACCCCGATGCTGTTCGCGATCGGCTTCATCGCGATGTTCCTCATCGGTGGTATCTCCGGCGTCACGCACGCCGTCGTCCCGGCGAACACCCAGCAGCACGACAGCTACTACGTGGTGGCCCATTTCCACTACGTGTTGTTCGGTGGCGCCGTGTTCGGCTACGTTGCCGGCGCCTATTACTGGTTCCCCAAGTGGACCGGGCGACTGCTGAATGCAACGTTGGGGTACTGGCACTTCTGGCTGATGTTCCTCGGGTTCAATCTCACGTTCGCTCCGCAGCACATCCTCGGTCTCGACGGCATGCCCCGGCGAACCTACCGGTACGCCGAAGGCATGGGGTGGGACCTGTGGAACCTCATGTCGACGGTCGGCGCCTTCCTGATCGCCGTGTCGTTCCTCTTCTTCATCTGGAACGTGATCGTCAGCTATCGCAACGGCAAGATTGCCGGCAATGACCCTTGGGACGCCAGGACACTCGAGTGGTCGACCACGTCGCCACCGCCGGTGCACAACTTCGATGAGATTCCGATCGTGCACCACCAGGATGACTTCTGGTACCAGAAGTACGGTGAGGACGAAGGGGGCCGTGCGGTGAGGCTCACGCCCGAACAGGCCGGCAAGCCGGACGTCGTGGAGGAGACGGGCGGCATCCACATGCCGTCGCCCTCGTACTACCCGCTTGTTTCGGCGGCGGGCGTTGCCGTGCTCGGTGCCGGTCTCGTGTTCATCTCCTCTGGCGTGATCGGCTTTGCCGTGCTCGCAGCCGGCGCCGTCGTGACGTTGTGGGGGCTGGTCGGATGGGCGGCGGAACCGGTCACGAGGGGTTCTCACTGATGGCTGCAGTCACCGACGATGTGTTCGAGGTCGACGGTCCTCAGGACTTCGAGTCCACGGGGGATCCGATCCACCGAACACGAAAGACGGCC
>JAHEEL010000146.1 GCA_024640745.1 Actinomycetes bacterium | reverse complement strand
GGCTACGTCGATGCTCGAGCGAGGGGGCCTTCCGATCTGCGCCTCGACGACACCGCGTTCATTCATCCGGGCTGACGTCGCTCCCGGTGATGAAATCGAGCACCCGCCGCCACCATGGGCGTACATCGGAGCGTACGACCGGATCGGTGATCTCCTCGGCAACCAGAAGCTCTTCGGGCGTCACCACGACATACGCGACCTCGCCGGGACGGACCAGGCCGAATTGCTCGCGCGCAAGGCGCTCGATCTCGCCGTCCGTGCCGAGCATCTCGATCTCCTCACTCAAGGCTTGGTTCTCGGCCTGAAGTGCCGCCAGCCGTGCCGCAGAACGCTCAACCTGGCTCTGCTGAGTGATGAGCTGCCGGAACGGCAATACGCCCGAGACGGTCAGCGCCAGTGCCCCGAGCAGCACAACCGCAAGAACCCAACCCCACCGCTGCTTCTTGACCGGCGCCTTCTTCTCGGGTCTCTCGAGGGTCTTCGTCATCAACTCACCGTGAACGGTGCCCATCCGGCGTAGCGGGCATCGTCGCCGAGATCGGATTCGATCCGGAGCAACTCGTTGTACTTCGCCGTCCGCTCACCGCGCGCCGGCGCACCCGTCTTGATTTGTCCGGCGTTGGTGGCAACGGCGAGATGAGAGATGTACGCGTCTTCGGTCTCACCGGAGCGGTGGCTCACCATGCGACCGTAGCGATTGACCGCTGCGATGTTCATGGTGTGCACCGTCTCGGATAGCGAGCCAATCTGGTTGACCTTGATCAGGATCGCGTTTGCTACGCCCATGTCGATGGCTTTGCTCAGGAAATCCTGGTTGGTGACCAGCAAATCATCCCCCACGAGTTGGGTCCTGCTCCCCAAACGCTCCGTGAGCAGCTTCCACCCCGTCCAATCGGCCTCGTCGAGGCCGTCCTCGACCGACACGATCGGATACCGATCGACAAGCCGCTCCAGATGGTCGATCAACTCGTCGGACGTCAACTCGGTACCCGACAGCTTGTAGCGACCATCCTCGAACAGCTCACTCGCCGCAACATCGAGTGCGATCGCGATCTCTTCACCCGGCTGGTAGCCGGCGAGCTCGATCGCCTCGATGATGATGTCGAGAACCGCCTGGTCGTTCGGCAGATCGGGGGCGAACCCGCCCTCGTCTCCGACGTTCGTCGGCAGCCCGCGGTTCGCAAGCACCTTCTTGAGGGCATGGTAGGTCTCGACACCGGCGCGCAGCGCCTCCCGATACGACGGTAGGCCGCCCGGAACGAGCATGAACTCCTGCACGTCAACGGAGTTCGCAGCGTGCGCGCCGCCGTTCAGGACGTTGAAGCACGGAGTGGGAAGGACTCGCCCACCGGTACCGCCGAGGTATCGGTAGAGCGGCAGCCCGACCGCGTCGGCGGCGGCGCGCGATGCGGCGAGCGACACCGCAAGGATGGCGTTCGCACCAAGGTTTGCCTTGTTTGGTGTCCCGTCGAGATCGATCATCACGCGATCGATGTGCTCCTGACGGGTTGCGTCGACGCCGTAGAGCGCCGGAGCGATCCGGTCGTTGACGTTGGCAACGGCGTTCAGCACTCCCTTGCCCCCGTAGCGTTCCCCGCCGTCGCGAAGCTCAACGGCTTCGGCCGCGCCGGTCGAGGCTCCCGATGGGACGATGGACCAACCCGTGGCACCACCGGTGAGCGTCACCTCTGCTTCGACGGTGGGGTTTCCTCGAGAGTCGAGTACCTCACGTGCAGAAATCGTCTCGATGTAGGTCATTGGTCGTTCCTTTCGGGGGTGAGCGTAAACGACGATCCGGTGTTGACCGTGGATACTATGGTCTTCGCCGTCTCCCAGAGGCGATCGAGCTCAGCGAGGTCCATATCGCGCATGCGCCGGCCCTCACCCTCGGCGAGTTCCTCGACCACCCGGAACCGCTCGACGAAACGGTCGTTGGTGCGGGAGAGTGCGATCTCAGGGTCGATGTCGAGGTGCCGGCCGAGATTCACCGCGGCGAACAAGAGATCTCCGAATTCGGCGGTTGCACGATCCCGATCGTCCGCAACAGCCCTGAGCTCCTCGAGCTCCTCGGCGACCTTGGCGAAGACGGGATCGGCGTCCGGCCAGTCGAAACCTACGGCCGCCACCCGGCGCTGGATCTTCTCGGCTCGAGCGATCCCCGGGAGCGCAACCGGGATGTCCGCCATCAACGACTCGCGACGCTTCTCGGTGTTCTTCAACTCTTCCCAGTTGGCGAGCACCTCGCCGACCTCCGTCGCGTCGACATCGCCGAAGACATGCGGGTGACGATGAACGATCTTGCGTCGTATCCCTTCGGCGACCTCGTCGACGTCGAACGCACCGGCCTCGGCTGCAAGCGTGGCGTGGAACACGATCTGGAGCAACAAGTCGCCGAGCTCTTCTTCGAGCACGGCGTAGGCACCGAGGTCTGCTTCGCCCATCGGGGCCTCTGCCGGAAGCGCACTCACGGCATCGACCGTCTCGTACGTCTCCTCGATGAGATGGCTGACCAGCGTGTGATGAGTCTGCTTTGCGTCCCAGGGACATTTCGCTCGCAAGATGCGGTTCGTCGTGAGCAGCCCGAACCATCCGACATCGGCTGCGGGCACGAACAGAGTCGTGCGCGGACCGGTGGTGGCTTGTGGGAGTTCGGCGACCGTTGTCGCAATGAGGCGTGCATCTGGATCTCCCGCCCGGTCGACGAGCGTCACGGCGAACTCGGCAGGGAGTGTTCGACCGAGCGCGAGCGCAACCTCGCCGGCGACCATCGGCGAATCGATCTGTGTGAACAACGACGGAACGTGCAGCGGGATCGGATCGGGAAGAGCCCGCGCATCGAGCACCTGCAAACCGTCGACGATTGGGTCGATTCCGACGGCTGCACACGCCGCGTCGATGAACGACTCACCGGGGATTACGGTGCATGGAATCCCCTCGTGAGCAGCGGCGGCTTCGATCAGCGGAACGGTCCGCTCGCCGACCGTGGCGCTGCCGGGGACGGCATACGCGACTGATCCGGAACGTCCCGCTGCGATGACCCGCTCGGCGATCGCGCCGTAGACGTCGTCGAAGTCGGCCCCTGCCCGGTACAGGTCGTCGCAGAACGTGACCGGTCGCTCTTCCGCGAGGTCGGCTGCTGCCGGGTGCAGCTCGGTTCGCACGATCACGGTCGGCGCCTCGAGCAGGAGATCGAGCTCGCTCCGTCGTAGCCGGTCGAGCCCAGCCGGGCCGAGCCCGACCACGGTGATGCCTGGTGTCATTCCGCCGGCGGAGGCACGATGCCGTTCGAGGCTGGGCTCCATGTCCCGACCTGCGAGGCCACCTCGATGGTCGATGCCTGCAGTGCTCCGTTCACCCACGGGACCCACACCTCGCTGATGACCGATCGATGGACGAACGGAACGGGATTCGCGATCAGTTCCTGGTCCGTCTCCGGGCCCGTGCGCTCATCAACGATGATGATGTGCCAGCCAAACTCGCTCTGGACCGGATCTGAGATCTCACCCAACGGCAACACCGCCGACGCCCTCGAGAAGTCCATCACATAGTCGGCCGCCGGCGTCGGACACGGCAGTTGGCCTCCGGGCGATTGGGTGTCGAGCGAGACCTCGTCGGCAACCGTCGCAAAGTCCTCGCCGGCCTCGAGCCGCTCCTTGACGGCGTCCGCTTCGTTGATGGTTGCAACCAAGATGTGACGGGCGCAGACCTCATGAACCAGCTCAGGCTGGTTGGCGTACAGCTGTGCGAGATAGGCTTCATCCTTCAGGAGCTCGCCGGCCACGGCGTCCCGGATCACCAACTGCTGTGCGACGGCTTCCTGGGTCGCGGCCGTGCGATCCGGATCTGCGCCGACGCTGGCAAAGATCTGCTCTTCTTCCGGTGTTGGATCCTGGATCTTGGCGGCAATGAGGGCCGGATCATCGAGCCCGGTGAGGCCGAACTCTTCCTCGGCCGCATTCTTCTGCGACTCGAGGTAGATCATGTTCGTGAGATCGATGCGGTAGGCCTCGGCGTTGTACGACGATCCGTCGGCATAGCTGTTGCGCAGTGCCGCAACGGTTGCCTCATCGATGGTTGCGTCGTCGACCGTCGCCACCACGGTGGTGTCGGCGCAGGCCGAAGCGACTATGGCAGCAGCAGCGGCGAGAAGTGAGATTCGTGTCGATAGGCGCATATGACAATCCAACTCGGGTGGGCCAGTCTACGGCGACCGCAGAATCATCACTGCAGGAGGTAGGCCGCACGCTCGGCAAGAACCAAGCCCCCGGCAATCCCGGAGGCGCCGCCCAGCTTTGGTCCGACGACATACGCACACGCCCCTCGATCAAGCGCCGCTGATCCGACATAGTCGCCGAGCGCGCCGAGCATCTGGCGACGGGTCGCCTCGAGGAGGCCGGGGAGTTGCATCACGCCCCCGCCGATGATGATTCGCTCGGGCGAGAGGGCGAGCACCAGATTCGCCATGGCGAAGCCGAGCGGCTGTGCTGCCATCTCGACCGCCTGCGCCGTCTCCGCACCGAGTTCCTTCGCCGGTCTGCCCCACCGCGCCGCGATCGCCGGCCCGGAAGCGAGGCCCTCCAAGCAGTCGCCGTGAAACGGGCACGTCCCCGGAAACGTGTCACCCGGGATGCGCGGAACCCTGATGTGGCCGATCTCGGGGTGCACGAGGCCGTGCAGCGGCGAGCCGTTCACCACCACACCGCCGCCGATCCCGGTCCCCACCGTGATGTACACGAACGTGCTGAGTCCTTCGCCGGCGCCCCACCGCCCCTCACCGAGGGCTGCGCCGTTGACATCGGTGTCGATACCGATGGGGATCCGATAGGCGTCGAAGAGCGGACCGACGATGTCGGCTTCGCTCCAGCCTGCTTTCGGCGTAGCGGTGATGTGCCCATAGGTCGGTGATTGCCGATCGAGATCGAGCGGCCCGAACATGGCGACCCCGATGGCGTCGAGTGGTCCGCGCCCTTCGAAGAACGCGGTCGCCCGACCCAGCGTCTCCTCCGGGTTCGTCGTGGGGAATTGCACCTCCGCGCGGAGGTCGGTCGGCGTGCTCCCGACGGCGCAGACGAACTTCGTGCCGCCGCCTTCGATGCTTCCGTACAGGGCCATCGGGCGAGCCTACCCGAGTGCCCGAACACAGAATTCCACATGGCACGTAGGACGTCACGCCTGCGGATCGGTGGATTCGTTGAGCCGGCGAGCGGCACCTGCTGCGACCAGGGCGATGATCACCGCGCTTGTCGCCATCCATGCACCCCCGAGGCTCCAACCCCCGAGGACGTCCGAAGGCCAGTGCACGCCGAGCACGGTTCGGCTCACTCCGGTCGCCGGCCCCAGGATCAGCAGCGGAATCGAGATCACCCACCGCGCGCGACCCGGCATGAGAACGAGAGCGATGAGCCCGAGCGCGAACCACACCGTGATGCCTCCCTGTGAGTGGGCGGATGGGTACGACGAAGTCGGCTCGTACGACCACAGGCCGTTCCAGGGCGGTCGCGGTCGCCCGACCAGCGACTTCACGATGGTGTTCGCGAGACCCCCTCCCACTGCGCTGAGCGCAAGGAAGGCCGCCGCATAGGCGTGCACACCGAATGGTCGGCGCAGCCGCCCGGCCCAGAGCAGGCCGACCACGACCACCGTCACGACCATGCCCGAGAACGCACCGCCGCCCACGAACCGCAGAACGAGCGACAGATCCACCATCCACTGGTTCGCGACCACCGCCGAGTGGATCGTCGAGTCAATGCTCATATCGACCTCGGTCACGCCGTCCGGATACACGACGACGAGCCACGTCAGCACAACGAATACGAG
>JAHEEL010000145.1:1853-5845 GCA_024640745.1 Actinomycetes bacterium | reverse complement strand
GGGCACAGCTCATCACCGGTCTCGCCCGATATCCACGCGTAGTAGGCGCCGTCGTAGCCAAGTCGAGCCGCCTTGCGGCGGGCACCGTCGAGTGTCCGGTGGCGATAGACGAGGATTGCCCGAGCGATGTCCGGCTCGCTGAAGAGGAACGCCGGGAGGTTGTAGATCTCCTGGTCCCAGAAGGCCGATCCTTGGTAGGCCTGGCACGACAATCCCCGGGCTCCAATCGGCAGATGATCGGTGTGAGCGGGAGTGCAGATCCGGTTGTGATACGCGTTGAAGCGGAGGGCGGCTTGGTCGAGCGGGCTTCCTGCGATCTGCACGTCCATGTCTCCCCAGATCACTTCCCATCGCGCTCGGGACGACCGTTGAAGCGTCGCGTAGCCCGTTGTGGCACCGGCGGCAGCCAACTCTCGTACGGCGGCCGCCGGGTCGGCCCCGTCGTTGGATGAAGCGACCGCGGCGACGGTCTCGACGACGAGCTCGCTGCCGGGATCGAGCTTGATCCGACGGCGAGTCAAGATGCGTCGCGGTTCACGCACGTGCTCGACGCCCGCCGTGGCGCCGCCCGCGACGGTGGAATGGGAGGCGACGGCAACCTCGATCCCACTCTCGCCGGTCGTCCCGGCTGCCGTGGTCACGTCGCCATCGCCATCGAATTCGAGGGTGGGGAGGTGGACACCGTTCAGGCTCCAGATGTCGCCGTCGACGCCCGTTGCCAGATCCACCATGATCTCTCGATCGGTTGTCAGCGCCCACCGTTGGGCCAACACGTGGAGCTGGTCGTAGCTGGCGAAGCGCTCGACTGCGACCGTGACGTTGGCATCGTTGACGCGACGCGAGAAGCGGGCACCGAACTCCCCGAAGCGCAGATCGAGCCACGTCTCGACATCTCCCGCGGAGTCGATGGTGAGCGTTGCGTCGCCGATGCGTGCAGCCACGAACAGCGGGTTCGGGGCGGTGGTGAGTTCCCGCCATTCGCCGTCCGCACAGTCGTACGTGTCGGTGACGACAAGAGCGACGTAGTCGTCGGAGGCTTGCTCCGGGCTCGTGCCTCGGTATCCCAAATATCCGTTGCCGACGAGGAAGTTGGAGCCGAGTGCCACTGCCCGCTCGGTGCTCCAGCCGGACTCGGTGAGCCGCCAGCCGGCCCCATCAACACTGAGCGTATCGGTCAGCGCAACTGGGGTGTCGGTCGTCTCGGTGGTCGCCATCTTCTGTCTCCCACTCGCCGCATGTGTATCAGCGTTTCCGGATCGAGCAGGCGCCCCGTCCACGACTCCGAATACGTTGCCTCACGCAAGCGCCCGCCGGTCACGGGCTTGCAGGCGAGACCTTAGGCGAGGTCGGCGCGACCGCCGAAGGCCGTTGTCCCCGCGCGGCTCCCCGAACCGGCGTCACACGGCGTGGGCGCATCGTCGGCTCAGGCCTCTTGACGATCCGCGATCCGCGAATAGCATTGCGGCTGGGTTGGCGACGAAACGGGGAGGCTTGCTGTGGTTCGTATTCGCTCGATAGTCGCGTTGGTGGCCGCCATGACCTTCGTCCTCGCCGGGTGCGGTGGGGCGGACGACGCGGGTGGAGAATCAGCGACCACTGCGGCCTCCGAAGCCGCCACGGCGGATCCCCAATCGCCGAACGATGCGACGGAGCTCCCTTCCGAAGACGAAGCGACCGAGCAAGCGCAGGACCTCGCCGACGATCTGGCCGATTCGCTCGAGGAGCAACAGGACGCCATGGGAGGCGGAGGCGCCACCATCACGGTCGGCGACACCACGTGGGCCTTCGACAGCGTCCTTTGCGCCTTCGGTCCAGACGAGATCGGCCAGGAAGGTGCCGAGTTCGTCCTCTCGTCCCTGCAGGACGGTCTGCAGCTCTATGTGAGCATCGACTCGTTCGGGCACTCGGTGAGTGTCGACGACATCTCGGACTTCCAGAATCCGTCGGTCTCGCTCATAGCCGACAAGTTCACGGCGTCCGCAACCGGAGCACCCGAAGAGTTCGTGGAACTGGACGGCAAGGAGATCTCAGCAACATCACTGTTCGTAGATGGAACAACGGACGATCTCACACCGATCGAAGGCGAACTCGAAGCGACGTGCCCGTGAGTAAGCGCACCGTGCCGAGCCTCTGACGGCCCGTCTCCCCGCTGCTCCGATGGCTCGACGAGACTCCCGATCGTGCCGCTGTCTTCCTCCGTGCCACGGCCCGAGCCGCAGTGGGCGCCGTGGTCCCATCCGTCCCTGCCGGAGCGCGGCGCATCCGACGTGCGACCTCGACGACCCCGCGCCATCACACGTCGCACGCCACCCATGCGCTGCGTCGATTCGCCCTTCCATCTGCGTCCAGTGAGGAGTAGGAAGGGTGGTGTGGAGCACAGCACGGGCATCGCCGTCAGTTCACTGAGCCGTGCGCTGAGCGAAGCGGGCAACGACTTCGCCGTCCAGGACTTCTACCTGTGCCGCACCAATGACCTGACCGACGAGATGTTCACCGTGCCCTATCGGTACTGGTCCGAAGGTCAGGAAGACGTCCAGGGAGTCGCCGGCCGGCACGGCATCCCGGTGGCGCAGGTTTGGGACGACTCCATGGGATCCGATGGTGCTGCGGTCGACCTCGTCGAGATGGGCTTGGTGATCCAGGACGGCATCCACCCCGAGGCTCTCGACATTGCGTCGTACCCGGCTACGGCGAGCCTCGTCCAGATAGACGTCTCGTTGCCGGTACCTTTGCTCGATGGACGACCGAGTGACTCCCTTGCCGCACCGACCGGAGCCGACGCCCCCCACGCTCGGTTCGCGCCAGAAATGGACGGGCGTGCTCCTGGTGGCCGCTGGGATCGCCTTCGGCTTCCTCCTGGGCCAGGGCACCACCACCGGTCCTGCACCGGCAGACGGCGAGACCGCCGTTGGGGTCACCTCGACCTCAGCTCCCGCCACCCCCGCGGTCGAGCCCGAGCAACCTGCCGAAGAAGCTGTGCGATTCCCGGGGACCATCGTCGCTTCGGTGGAGTTCGGACGGGGCCTGGTGACCTGGCCCGGAGATGGCGATCCGGTCAAGGTCCGGCTCGCCTCCGATGTGTCGGCCGCTGCGTTCGACGCCGCGCAGGGTCGGATTGCCGTCACCTTTCCGGAGTACGACAGCGGCCGGTTTGCCCTGCACGCCGGGCATGTCGGCGACTTGCGGTTCGTCGCGTCCGGCGTCACCGGCTTCGCCTGGCACCCGACGGATCCCACCGCCATCGCCTGGGTAGAGGAATCCGAAGACGGCTTCGCAGTGGTGAAGGCTGCCGTCTCGGACGGCGTGGTCACTGCGACGCGGGTCGCTGTGCTGCGCGACGCGGCTCGACCCGTGGCGTGGGGCTCGTGGGGCTATGCGCTCCAGGGTGACGACCGCCTCACGATCCTCGCTCCTTCCGGCGCTGTCTCCGCCATCGGCGATCTCCAATTGGTAGCCGCCGGGACAGACGGCCGTATGGTCGTCGCACGACCGGCGGGAACCCCGCTGAGCAGCGATTGGGCGATCACCGGGCCGGATCTATCCGACCAGCGGGAGCTCGGCCGATTCGGTGACCCCGAGGAGCACCCGACGGCGGCCGCGATCCTGCCCCTCAGTGGACGCATCGTGCTCGTGAGCAACCGATTCGGTGAGGGATCCGATCTCGCTCGGATCGAGGTCCTTTCCGCCGACGGCGCTCGCGAGGCGGTGATCCGATCCGGCATGATCGCCGATTCCATCGCTTGGAGTCCCGACGAGGCCCGCCTCGCGGTCGGTGGCTACTACTACGGGTCCAATCAGGTCCGCTCCGTTGTCCTCCTCGCCGCGTCCGACGGCGTGGGTGAATCGATCGAAGTGCCGTTCGATCATCAGGTGCGCCCGCTCGGTATCCGGAACCCAAGCGACGACCCCTGGTAGATCGGTCCGCTCGCTGAGGCTCGATACCGGTCTCGCTCCAGAGTGCTGTTCGTCGGCATCACGCCCCGGAGACGTCT
>JAHEEL010000145.1:0-1843 GCA_024640745.1 Actinomycetes bacterium | reverse complement strand
GACGTCTCGACGGCGTGCGGGCCGCAGCAGCAGCCCGGACGCTCGCGCCCGTGAACCGATGGTGGGCGCGGACTACCCGGTGGCAGTGGTTCGGTGTAGGTTTGGTCTTGGCGCACCCATGCTTCCACCTACTTCGGGTGCAGCGTTGAAGCGAACCCGTGGGTGCGCCACAGTTCGGTCCACCCGACCCACTCCCCCGGTGCTCCCGACGGCGTGGTTGCGTGGCCAGACGTTGAGCGAGGAACGGCAACACGCCCTCGGGATCTTCACGTGTTTCGCGGGTGCTCACGACCCGTTACCGGGTCCGCAAGGTTCATCATCGCCGCTGACGGCTATGCCAGGCTTCCGTGGCGGGCATGTTGATCTGCGCCAACGCTGCGGCGAGTTCATGAACCTGACTGCGCTTGAGACGGTCGTCGTCCTCGCAGCGTGAGGTCGGTGATCCGGTACCGGAAGAACTCGCCTCTGCCCCACTGATCGGTGCCGTAGTGCCATCCGAGGCGTCCTTCGATCGGAACGATGACGCCGTCAAAGGCACCGTGGGCGGTGAAGTCGCCGCCGAACAGGTGGAGGCCGAACTCGCCGGAGGCGTCCGGGTCGCCCCATCGCTCGAAGACGACCGACTGGACGAGCCCATCCGCAGCCAAGGTGTATCGGACATCAATCGGGTAGTCGGCAATCTGGTAGCGGGCTCTGACATGGCTGTCGTCCACGGCGGACCACTCGACGCCGAACCGCGGGAGCAAGGCGGTGGGCACCCAGACGGCTTCAGCAGCGGCCCTTTCGGCTGCACTCCGCGAGACATCAGGTCCTTCCGCTCGCATCACCGGGATCAGTCCTCCCAGCTTCCAGTTCATTCCGCCGCGACCGTCGACGAATCGGTCGGCTCCGCTGATGATCCCGGCCGCCCGGGCGGCCCACAGAAACCCGACGTGCGGTGTAAGCACTTCTCGAGCGCGGAACGGGAGCCAGCGTCCGATCTTGATCTGACCCTTCATTCCGATCCGGGCCGACCGGGCGAGCGGAGTGGCCGGAGCTATCGCACCACGGAAGAAGCGCCGGACCGGGTCCGGGAGACCCTCGAGCTCGTGTCGCGTGAACTCTCCGTCGGCGTCGCGAGCAAGCGCCGCCTCGACGC
This sequence comes from Actinomycetes bacterium, assembly GCA_024640745.1. GTDB lineage: Bacteria > Actinomycetota > Acidimicrobiia > Spongiisociales > UBA5794 > JAHEEL01. The sequence continues at coordinate 705 of JAHEEL010000145.1, read as the reverse complement.
CGGCATCGATGCGAGTCATGTTGTCTCCGTTCCGACCCGAGGGTCAGCACGCCGACCGCGTCACACGGCCCACCAACCGGCGACGCCCAGGCTGCTGCAATCTGCCTTTCGTCAGCGAGCGCTCCCGGCCGCCGGGCCGGGTACAAGTCGCGCGCTTCGAGGACGAACCCCGAGGACTACCCGGCGCGGATGTCTTTGCCCTGGAACGGGTTGCCGAACAGCGGCGCAAACACGCAGACATCGAACGCCCCGGCCAGCAAGGGCACCGCGCCGACAATTGCCACTATGACCCCGATCGCGCCTCCGAGTCCCCAGATACCCCACACAATCAACGCGATACCGACAACGACGCGAGCCACGCGACCGCCAACCGAAGCCATGAAACTGACAAGCGGATTCATCCCAAACCTTCTCTCTCAATCACTGGATGGATGCTCATCCATCCGTCCACAGATTAGGTGTGTACCAATGGCGATGGTTCACACCGGACGCTGAGCATCGTGCCTACGTCGCTCGTGGGAGGGTGCCGTCGACCTCTGCCGGTTGTTGGGTGCCGGACTCGAACCTGGGCACACTCACAGCGTCGGCTGACGCCCGGCTCATTCCATGCCGGCGCCCGCGGGTCACGGGCGGGGGTGTCGATCGACTCCAGCTTCGCCTTCAATCGGGCCAGCACCTGCCGGTCCGTTCGCTGGTAGCCGGCGG
>JAHEEL010000011.1 GCA_024640745.1 Actinomycetes bacterium | reverse complement strand
ACACCACACATTCCCCTCCCGGCGGCAGATGCCATTGAAGACATGGCAATCCCATCGGCCGACCGGATCGTGGAGACCATCCGCAGCTCGATGCAGTAGCCGCCCGAAGCAGAAACGACAGGAAATCAACGAGGAGAAGACGGTGATCAAGAAGCTGAAGTACCTCTCGGGCGGCGAGTGGAAGATCTCGGAGACCGACGAGTGGTACGCCATCACGAACAGCAGCACCGGCGAGGTCATGGCCGAGGCGCCCCGCTGCACGGCGGAGGAGGTCGACGAGGCCGTTGCGGCTGCCAAGGCCGCCTTCCCGGAATGGCGTGACACGCCGATCACGAAACGCGTGCAGGTCATGTTCCGCCTCAAAGAACTCCTCGAAGCCGAGCTGCACGATCTCTCGGTGCTGCTGGCGACCGAGATGGGGAAGAGCTACACGGAAGCGCGCGGCGACGTGCTCAAGGCCATCGAAGTCGTCGAACTCGCCTGCGCGACCCCGGTGACGATGATGGGAGACACGCTGATGAATGTCTCGACCGGCTTCGACACCGCCACGTACCGCGAGCCGCTCGGCGTGTTCGTGGGCATCGCGCCGTGGAACTTCCCAGCCATGATTCCGATGGGCTGGATGATGCCGCTGTGCGTCACGACCGGGAATACGATGGTGATGAAGGCCGCCTCGTACGTTCCCCAGACCGCGATGCGAATGGCAGAGCTGCTCGAAGAGGCCGGCTTGCCGCCGGGCGTGTTCAACCTGGTTACGTGCTCACGTCACGAAGCCGAGAATCTCTTGAAACACCCGGATGTTCGCGGCGTGTCGTTCGTCGGTTCGAAGGCAGTCGGTGCCCATGTGTACGCAACCGCAGCCGCACACGGCAAACGGGTTCAAGCGCTCACTGAGGCGAAGAACCATGCCCTCGTCCTCAGAGACGCGCCGATCAAGGCAACGGCTCAGCGCGTCATCAACTCGGCGTTTGGGTGCGCCGGCGAGCGCTGTATGGCGCTCCCGGTGATCGTCGTCGAAGAGGCCATCGCCGACGATCTGGTGGCGACCATCACCGAGCTCGCCAGCACGCGCAAGATCGGCCCCGCCTACGACGAGTCGACCGAGATGGGCCCGCTCGTCAATGCCGAACACCTCGCCTTCGTCAACAACTGGGTTGACACGTCCGTTGAAGAAGGCGCCGAACTCGTCCTCGACGGGCGCGGCCTCGTCGTTGAAGGCCACGAGGAGGGCTTCTTCATGGGTCCGACCGTCTTCGACCACGTAACCCCCGAGATGTCGTGTGGCAACGAAGAGGTCTTCGGCCCAGTGCTGTACGTCAAGCGCGTCGAGAGCTTCGACGAAGGCGTCGACCTCATCAACGCGAGCGAGTTCGCCAACGGAGCCTCGATCTTCACCAGGAGTGGATACCACGCTCGCGAGTTTGCACGGCGCATCGACGCCGGCATGGTTGGTGTCAATGTCGGTATTCCGGTGCCGATCTCGGTGTTCCCGTTCAGCGGTCACAAACACAGCTTCTACGGGGACCTCCATGTGATGGGGCGCGACGGAGTGGCCTTCTTCACGGAGACCAAGGCAGTGACGAGCTACTGGTTCGACGAGGAAGCCATGCGGGGAGACAAGGTCGGCACGTGGGAAGGCACCATCAGCAGGACCTGAGCGAGCGGTAGACAACACGATGAGAGGGGTCGGGGCGTTTGCGCTCCGACCCCTCTCATCGATGGCGGCCCGACGTCCGTCGCGCCTCAGTCGTACTGCGCAACCGGTTCGGGCCGTCCGGTCTCGGAAGAGCGAACGAGGGCCTCGAGGATGGCCACATTGCCGAGCCGCTCGGCATTGGTGAACCGGTAGTCGGCGCGCCCGGCCACCGCATCGGCCCAATGCTCGTAGCCGGCCTTGACCGGGCTGGCCGGCTCGAAGTCGACCCGGGTCTGGTCGACACCACCGCGCCGACGCACGTAGAAGTGCGTCGTGCCACCCGGATCCACGTGCTGCGTCTCGCGAGCCTCGGCCCAAGCGAGGCTACCGAACACGGCGAACCGGGCGTAGTCGGGTGTTGCGGAGAGGGCCGCAATCGAGCCGGTAGTGCCGTCCGCGAACCGGAAGTGGGCGGACACGACATCTCCCGTCGGAATCTCGAGGATACGGCGCTCGACGTAGGCCTGCACCTCGACGACCTCGCCCGCCAGGCTCAGCATCATGTCGCTCAAATGGACACCCATCCCGGTCCATCCCGCAGCAGGTGACTCCTCTTTACTCCCGCGCCAATTGTCGGCCGCCATGTTGAGCCAGCGGTCGTGGCTCCAGTGCGCCTCCATGTGCAGGATCGTCCCGAGTTCGCCCGCATCGGCCATCCGCTTGATCTCTTCCCACGCGGGCTCGAACCGGCGCTCGTGGCCGATGCCCATGACGATCCCTGCAGCGTCGCAGGCCTCGATCATCGTTCGCGCACTGGCGACCGTCAGCGCAAGCGGCTTCTCGCAGAAGATCTCCTTGCCGGCAGCAGCTCCGCGCACGACCGCTTCTTCGTGGAAGAGATGAGGAATCGTGAGAATGACCGCTTCGACATTCGGATCGTCGAGCGCCTGCTGATAGTCGGGGTACACGGGAATGCCGTAGTCCGCCGTGTACTTCCTCGCCGTCTCGTCCGACGGATCGACGCCGCAGATGATCTCGATCTTCTCGCTGTCTTCCAGGACCTTGGTGACCTGGCTCCCCCACCAGCCGAGCCCGACCTGGGCGGCCTTCAGCATGTTCGCTCCTTCCGCAGGCAACCCGTGCATCATAGCCGTTCCGACGGATCATCGATAATCGTTTAGATGGGCCCGTCCCGCTACCCTCGTGTAGCATGCGCCGGCCGACCCCGGCACGAGCAAGGACCTCCATGAGCGACACGCACCTCCACCTCTATCCCCACAGGAAGGGCGATCCACTCCCCCCGCCTCCGCCGGAGCGCTACTCGCTCGCCCACATCGAGCAGTACGTCGACATGGCGATGCGGCGAGACGTCACTGAACTCACCTTCACCGAACACCTCTACCGGTGCGTCGAATCGACCGGTGCGCTGGGCAACATCTGGGAACGCGCATCCGACCCGTCGATCCGAGCCAACACGGAGTACGACCTCCGTGCCGACCGGACCATGTCGATGGAGCGCTACGTCGAGGTGATCCTGGAAGCCAAGAGAGCAGGGCTCCCCGTGCTGCTCGGTCTCGAGGTCGACTTCTTCCCGGATACGATCGACGCCGTTCTCGATCTCATCGAGCCGTATCCGTGGGATGTCCTGCTCGGCTCAATCCACTGGATCGACGGATGGTGGTTCGACCGGGCACACTCCGAGTTCGAGTGGGAGCGCCTCGGACCGCGCCGCGTCTACGAGCGCTACTTCGAAGCGATGGCCGAGATGGCGGCGTCCGGCACGGTCGACGTCATCACCCACCCCGACCGCGTGAAGTACCTCCGCAAACCGTTCCGCACCGAGCAGATCGATCTCTATGGCGCCTTCCTCGCCGCGGCACAACAGTCGAACGTGGCAATCGAAATCAATACGGGAGGCCTCCGCCATCCCGTCCACGAGATCTACCCCTCTCCATCGTTCATCCGCATGATTCACGAGGCCGGGCTCGCCATCACGTTCGGGAGCGATGCCCACGCACCAAAGCAGGCGGCCTGGGGCCTGGACCTGGCACGAGAGGAGGCGGCGGAGGCCGGCTTCACCCACCGGGCCCGGTTCGTCGCCCGCGAGCGCACCATGGTTCCGTTCGACGCCCCGCCCCCCTCGTTCATGGATTGACCCCTGCTCATGCGACTCTCTTTCAAGACCCGACCTCAGCACAGCGAATGGCAGCCGATCGTCGACTTCTGGAAGGAGGGCGATCGGATCGAGCTCTACGACGCCGGCTGGACGTTCGACCACCTCGATCCGATCTTCAGCGACCCAACCGGTCCCGTCTTTGAAGGCTGGACCATGCTGGCCGCCTTGAGCGGCATCGTGAGGCGCATCCGGCTCGGTGTCATGGTGACCGGCAACACCTACCGGCATCCGGCCGTACTGGCCAACATGGCGGCATCGCTCGACGTCATTTCCGGCGGACGCCTGGAGATCGGCCTCGGTACCGGGTGGGTGGAATCCGAGCACGCTGCCTACGGCATCTCGCTACCCCCGTGGAGAGAGCGCTTCGATCGCCTCGAGGAAACCTGCGAGGTGCTTCATCTCCTCTTCACCGAAGAGACCGCCCACTTCAACGGATCCTTCTATTCCCTCGACGGAGCGAAGGCACTGCCGAAGCCTCTCCAGAAGCCGCATCCTCCGATCGTCATCGGCGGCACCGGCGAGAAACGGACGCTGCGAATCGCGGCACGCTGGGCCGACCAGTGGAATCTCCCCGGCGGTGACCCGGATACGCTCCGACACAAGGTAGAAGTACTCCACCGCCACTGCACCGACGTGGGGCGCGATCCGGCGGAGATCGAAGTATCGACGAAGATCAAGGCGGATGGCGACCCCGGGGCGCTCGCCGACCTCGTGGGCGAGTTCCGCGAAGCGGGCGCCGACCACATCATCGCCATGTTCGAGGCGCCGTTCGATCCCGCCAGACTCGGAGTCATTGCCGACCGCCTCGGCCCCGTCGTGGCATGAAGAGCCAACCGAAGCCTCGATTTCCGACCGGGTACAATCGACGGCCCACGACCAAAGGCACTGCATCCGGATGACCGAGCGCTTCTCCCTGGTCGGACAAGTCGTGCTGGTAACAGGCGGAAGCCGCGGTATCGGCGCTGCGATCGCTCGAGCGGCCGCGGAGTCCGGCGCCGTCGTTGCCGTTGGATACCGCGAGGACGCCGACGCCGCAGCGTCGGTGATAGCGAGCATTCGGGAGACGGGGAAAGTCGCAGCCGCGTTTCGAGCCGATGTTTCGAACTCGGCAGAGGCGAACCAACTGGTTGCAGCCGTCGAGGATTCGTTCGGGAAGATCGATGGACTCGTCAACAATGCCGGAATCATGCCTTCGAGTCCGCTGATCGAGACGAGCGATGAGGAATGGGATGCCGTGCTGCGCACCGACCTGTTCGGTCCGTTCTACTGCTCTCGGGCCGCGCTACCCGGAATGGTCCAGCGCGGAAGTGGGTCGATCGTGATGATCTCGTCCCGGCTTGGCCAGATCGGCTGGCCGGAGCTCGCCCACTACTCGGCGTCGAAAGCCGGGCTCCTGGGTCTCACCAAGTCGATGGCTCGCGAGTTTGGCCCGCAGGGCATCCGGGTCAACGCCGTGGCCCCCGGGTTCACCATCACCGACATGACCCGAGACATCGTGGATACGGAGTCGGGCCGTCGTCGCCTCGCCGAACTCCCCGCTCGCCGATTCCCGGAACCCGAGAACGTTGCCTCCGCAGTCCTGTTCCTGCTCTCGGACGCGGCGTCCATGTTCCACGGGCAAACCCTGAATCCCAACGGCGGCGGGTTCATGCAATGATCGGGATCAGGATTTGAGGCTCGTCACCGCCGCAGCGGCGGCACGGCTCATCCCCGACGGCGCAACCGTGATCTTCGGGGGCTCGGGGGCCGGGCACGCCGTCCCACAGCGCTTCATCGATGCCCTCGCCGAGGTCTACGTCGAACACGGGCATCCGCGTGACCTCACTACGGTTCGAGTGGTCGGCATCGGCGACTTCGCCGACCGCGGATTCTCACAGCTTGCGCTTCCCGGCCTCATGCGCCGCACCATCGGATCCAACATCGGCAACGAGCCTCGCCTGGCCACCCTCGTCGCGAGCGGACACGTGGAGGCGTATTCGTTTCCGCAAGGCGTCCTCTCCCAACTGTGTCGGGACATCGCCGCTGGACGACCGGGCCTCGTCACGAAAGTCGGTCTCCACACCTACGTCGATCCTCGTCAGACCGGCGGCAAACAGGGATCTGCCGTCGAGGATCTCGTCGAAGTCGTCGAACTCCGGGGCGAAGAGTGGTTGCTCTTCCGGTCGTTTCCGATCGACGTGGCCGTGATCAGGGGCTCCGTCATCGACGCCGACGGCAACCTGACGCTCGACGACGAGGCCATCAACGGCGAGATGCTTCCGATGGCGATGGCCGCCCACAACTCCGGGGGCATCGTCATCGCCCAAGCGCGACGCGCCGTCCCAACCGGCGATCTGACGCCCCGCAGAGTTCAGGTCCCGGGCGCCCTGATCGACTTCGCCTTTCTCGATCCCGACCAGACCCAGACGTACGCAACGAACTACTCCCCTTCCTTCGCTGGGGCGGTACGCGACGACCGAGATTCTCGCGCGCACGAGGTGCCCCTCGATGTGCGCAAGGCGATCGCACGCCGGTCACTGCTCGAGTTCCGGCGCGGCGAAGTCGCCAATCTCGGCTTCGGGATCAGTCAGCTCATCGGCGCCATCTCCCAGGAGGAGAACGTGGCAGACCTCCTCGTCTTGACGGTCGAGCAGGGAGTCTTTGGCGGTGTCCCCGCCTCGGGCAACGACGGGGGCGCCGGCTACAACTACCAAGCATTGATCGACCAGCCCTACATGTTCGACTTCTACGACGGCGGCGGCATCGATATCGCGAGCCTCTCCTTCGCCGAGGTCGATGTGTTCGGGAATGTAAACGTCCACGCATTCGGGGAACGCCTGCGTGGACCCGGCGGCTTCCCCAATATCAGCCGCGGGGCCAAGCGGGTGTGCTTCGTCGGGACGCTCACAACCGGGGGAATGAAGGCAGTCATTCAAGACGGCGCCATCGAGATCATCACCGAAGGCGCGACGGAGCGTTTCGTGGATCGGGTACAAGAGATCTCGTTCAGTGGCCGCGCCGCCGCCGACAAAGGCCAGGAGGTCCGCTACATCACCGAACGTGCGGTATTCGCACTCATCGACGGCACCGTGACCATGATCGAAATCGCCGACGGTCTCGACCCGGAGACCGAGGTGATCGCGCACATGGGCTTCCGTCCGGCGATCTCCCCCCACCTGCGCGCCATCGATCCCGTGGTCTTCGCATCCGGCACGATGGGGCTCCGCACCCGACTCGAGGGAGGGGACCAATGAGCACCGCACTCGTGACTGTGGATCCGGGGACCATCACGACGATCCGCCTGAACAACCCACCCCTCAATCTCGTGTCTCGAGAGGTCACCGAGGCGCTGGATGCCGCTCTGTCACAGGTCGAATGCAACGAGGACGTGCGTGCCGTGATTCTCGCCGCAACCGGCGACCGGGCCTTTTGCGCCGGCTCAGACGTCAAGGAATTCGCCGCGCTGCACGGACGCGTCGCGGAAGGCAAGTTGATCAGGGAGAACGAGGTCTACAACCGCCTGGCCCAGCTGTCGGTTCCAACCGTCGCAGCCATCGAGGGTGATGCCCTCGGAGGTGGGCTCGAGCTGGCGCTGTGCTGCGACCTGCGCGTCGCCTCGAACGACGCGCTCCTCGGACTGCCCGAAGTGCGGCTCGGCGTCATACCGGGGTCCGGTGGCACACAGCGGCTACCACGGCTCATCGGGCTGGCTCGCGCCAAGGAGCTGATTCTCCTCGGTGAGATCATCGATGCCGAGGCCGCGCTCGACTTCGGTTTGGTCACTCGGGTAGTACCCCGCAGTCGGGCCGAGGCTGGAGCACGCGAGCTCGCGGAAACGTTGATCCAGCGTGGCCCCGTGGCCATTCGTGAAGCCAAGGCGGTGCTCGATTCGACACTGGACGGATCGCTCGCGGCCGGGCAGGTCGACGAGCTCGACGCGAGCGAGCGGGTGTTCTCCTCAAAGGACATGCTCGAGGGAGCGGCCGCCTTCGTCGAGAAGCGCCCCGCCAAATTCGAAAACCGATGAGGACTACCCCGTGACCGAACGAGCAGCACTGATCGGGTATCCGCTGAAGCGACGGCACTCCGAGATCATGCACAACGCCGCGTTCGAACACTTCTCGATCGACGCCCACTACGAGCTTCGCGAGCTGGAGCTCGCACAGATCGCCGACTTCGTGCTCGAGGCACGCGCCGAGGAATGGCTCGGCTTTCAGATCACGGCTCCCTACAAACAGGCGGTCATTGAGCATCTCGACGAGATCGAGGCGGCAGCCAGGAAGATCGGCGCCGTCAACACCGTTCTCCGAAGAGAAGACGGCAGCCTCGTCGGCATCAACACCGATGCGCCGGGATTCCAGCGTGCTGCGGAGGACGAACTCGGGATTCGGTTCGCGGGCCTCCGAGTCGCGGTGGCCGGTGCCGGCGGCGTTGCCCGAGCCGTCGTCAACGCGCTCGTCGCGGCAGGCGCCGAGTCGGTCGTCATCTGCGATCTAGCTCCCTCACGGGCAGCCGACCTCGCCGCCGGCTACGGAGCGTCGGTGCGATCGGTGGCGGTCGGTCCAGCGTTTGAGGAATGCCTGAGTCGGGTCGACTTCGCCGTGAACGCGACCACGGTGGGCATGATCCAACCCGGCGTCGCATTCGAACCGAGAGCACTTCCGGCCTCGGCTGCGGCCTTCGACCTGGTCTACAACCCGCCGGAAACGGACCTTCTGCGACGGGCCCGCGCCCGCGGCCTTGCGGCAACCAACGGGTTGGGCATGCTGGTTGCGCAGGCAGAGATCGCGTTTGAGCGGTGGACCGGGATAGGGGGCTCCGGTCCCATCATGCGCGCCGCTCTCGCGGCAGATCCCGGGGCGGATCAGACGGGCGCATGAGCACCCGCAGACCATGGGATCTCCCAAGGGCCTCGGACTATGCTCCGAGGCAATCCACTCGAGGTCGGAGAAGAGAGGCACGCATGGCACCGGTAACCGATTTCCCCGTCGCAACCACACCGGCCCCCGGGATCCAGTCCGTCGACTGGGAAGAGCGCGTGAACTGGGACCGGCTCAAGGAGTACCGGCTGGCTCGGGTTCGGATGGCAATGGACCAGCACGGCGTCGAAGCGCTACTCCTGTTCGAGACGTCGAACATCCGCTATCTGACCTCCACGCACATCGGCTACTGGGCCTTCAACAAGGGCGAGCGCTACGCCCTCATCACCCGCAACGGCGACTTCCGCATCTGGGATTTCGGATCCGCGGCCAAGGCGCATCGACTCCAGCACCCGACGATGCGCGCCGACCAGTCGATCGGTGGCAACACCGGCCTTCAGGGGGCGATCGGGCCCGCCACGGGGTTGCAGCGCCGCGCAGCGCAGGAGATCGCCTCCATCCTCAAGGAGGAAGGCGTGGCCGACCTCACCGTCGGGGTCGACATGGCCGAGGCATCGGTGCTGCTCGAGCTCCAGGCGGCCGGCGTCACGGTGGTGGACGGTCAGCAGACGATGATGACGGCGCGAGAGATCAAGAACCAGGACGAGATCATGCTCCTCACGCAGGCCTGCGCGATGGTCGACGGTGTCTATCAGGACATCTACGAGGCTCTCAAGCCCGGCATCCGTGAGAGTGATGTCGTCGCCCTCGCGCACCAGCGTCTCTTCGAGATGGGATCGGAGTTCGTCGAGGCCATCAACTCGATCGCCGGGGAACGGTGCAGCCCCCATCCGCACGTCTTCTCCGATCGCCTCATCCGACCGGGAGATTCTGCCTACTTCGACATCATCCACGTCTACAACGGCTATCGGACCTGCTACTACCGCACGTTCGTGGTCGGCCGCGCCACGCAGGCGCAGCGCGACGCGTTCAAGCAGACCCGGGAATGGATGGATGCCGCGATCGAACTCGTACGACCGGGCGTCACAACCGACATGATCGCCAAAGTCTGGCCTCGAGCCGAGGAGTTCGGATTCGACGACGAGATGGACGCGTTCGGCCTCCAGTTCGGTCACGGGGTGGGTGTTGGTCTCCACGAGCGGCCGATCATCAGCCGGCTGAACTCCCTCGAAGACCCCGTCGAGATCAAAGAAGGCATGGTGTTCGCCCTCGAGACCTACGCGCCGGCCGCCGACGGGCACTCGGCGGCCCGCATCGAGGAAGAGGTCGTCGTGACCGCCGACGGACCCAAGGTCATCACCCTGTTCCCGTGCGAAGAGCTGATGGTCGCCAACGAGTACTAGACCGGCGGGTCGACGCGGCTCGGCCACGGGAGACAGTGGGGCGATTGCTCCATGGTGGTTCGCGCCTCTGTCGGTAGGATCGCCCTGCTCACAACGAACGGAGGCGAGTGCATTGGCCGGCGACCTGGTATCCACCGAGTGGCTCGAAGCACACCTCGGAGACCCCGCCGTCGTGATCCTCGAGGTGTCCATCGATCCCTCCGAGAAAGCCGAGTACCGCTCCGGGCACGTCCCCGGAGCCCACTACGTGTATTGGAAGGATCTGCTCTGGCACGACAGCGACCGCGAGTTCCCGTCACCCGAAGTGATGGCCCAGCGGCTCGGCGCGCTCGGCGTCGGTGACGACACCACGGTGGCGCTGGTCGGCGACCCGTTCCAGTTCGCCGCCTACGCGTATTGGGTGATGACGATGACGGGCCAGAAGGGACGCCCCCGGCTCGTGAATGGAGGACGCCGGACCTGGCTGGCGGAGAACCGTCCACTTTCTGTGGATGTTCCGACGCCCGCCCTCCGCAGCCTCACCGCCGGCCCGTCCGACATGCGTTCCCGCATCGGGCGAGACGAGGTTCGAGCGGGTCTCGGCACCGAAGGTCGGGTGCTCGTCGACATGCGGTCGCCCGAGGAGTACCGCGGCGAACGAGTCTCGCCTCCCTGGCTGGAATTCGACCACGGAGCCGAGCGGAGCGGGCACATCCCCGGTGCACAGAGCCTCTACATCGATGAGCTGCTTCGTGATGACGGCACGCTGCTGCCGCTCGACCAGCTCCGGGCGCGGTTTGCAGCTGTGGGGGCAATCGACGCCGCTGATGTGATTACCTACTGTCGTCTCAGCCACCGCGGCTCGCTCGCGTGGTTCGTGCTGACACGCCTGTTGGGCCTATCGAATGTGCGGGTCTACGACGGCAGCTGGACCGAGTGGGGCAGCATCGTGGGCTACCCCGTTGAACGATGATGCGCCCGCCCAGTCTGATGAAGCAAATATCACTAGGGTCGATGTGATCTGCTCGCAGCGTACGTTCGTCAATTCACCGAGATAAGAGGGGACGAGATGGCGAGATTCGCAAGACTCACGGTGCTCAACTCGATGATCGAAGTCGGACTCGTTCCCGTCTTTCACCACGACGACCTCGATACAGCGCGTTCCATCGTCTCCGCGCTGAGCCGAGGAGGCGCTCGAGTCATCGAATTCACCAATCGCGGCGATCATGCCTTCGAGGTCTTCTCCGAGCTCGAGCGATATTGCGCGTCCGACCACCCCCAAGTGATCCTCGGGGCGGGTTCGGTCGTCGACGAGGTCACCGCCGCGACGTACATCAACGTCGGCGCCAACTTCGTCGTTGGGCCAACGCTCGACCGCCGAATCGCCGAGGTGTGTAACCGCCGCAAGATCGCGTACTCGCCAGGATGCGCTTCGCCAACGGAAGTCGCGCTCGCCCACGAACTGGGGTGCGAGATCGTGAAGGTGTTCCCGGGAGGGCTCGTCGGCGGCCCCGCCTTCGTCAAGGCCATTCTCGGTCCGTGCCCTTGGGCGCTCCTGATGCCGACCGGTGGTGTCGACATCACGGAGGAGTCTCTCTCGGGTTGGTTCGAGGCCGGGGTTCCGTGCGTCGGCATCGGTTCCAAGCTAGTGAGCAGGGATCTCGTGGATACAGCCAATTGGAATGCCCTCGAGCAGCGAACGGCCAGCGTTGTATCGACCATCTTGGAGCTGCGGTAGACCGCATTGGCCGAGGGCGTTGGCTCGGACGAGGAGGCGAAGACATGGCAGTGCTGGATCTGAAGAGCCCGACCGAGTGCCGCTGGGACGCGGCCGCGCTGGGTGAGATCATGCTACGGCTCGACCCCGGGGCGGGACGGGTGCGGACCGCGCGGTCGTTCCAGGTATGGGAAGGTGGCGGTGAATACAACGTTGCGCGCGCCCTGCGCAAGTGCTTCGGCCTCCGAACGACGGTGGCAACCGCGCTGGTCGACAACGAGGTCGGCCACCTCGTTGAGGATCTGATGCTCACCGGCGGTGTCGACGTGTCCAACGTGCAATGGGTCCCTTTCGATGGTCTCGGTCGCGCCTCACGGGTCGGTCTCAACTTCACCGAGAAGGGCTACGGAATCAGGCCGGCGCTCGGCACCTCCGATCGCGGACACACCGCCGCGTCTCAGCTCGAGCCGGGCGACATCAATTGGGATCGGCTGTTCGGTATCGAGGGCGTGCGGTGGTTCCACACGGGCGGGATCTTCGCGGCGCTGTCCGAGAAGACTCCCGACGTCGTGATCGAAGCGATCACGACGGCGAAGCAACACGGAACGACGGTGTCCTACGACCTCAACTACCGTCCGTCACTGTGGGAGTCGCACGGGGGGATCGATCGGGCGATCGAGGTGAACCGGTCGATCGCACCGATGGTCGACGTCATGATCGGCAACGAGGAGGACTTCACGGCCGCACTCGGATTCGCCGTCGAGGGCGTCGACCCGGCGCTGTCGAGACTCGATCCGGCGGCGTTTGGCCGCATGATGACGACCGTCGTCGATGCCTACCCCAACTTCCGGGTGGTCGCGACCACCCTGCGAGACGCGAAGACTGCGACCGTCAACGACTGGTCGGCAGTGCTGTATGCCGACGGTGAGCTTCACGCTGCGCGACAGCGCGAGAACATGGAGATCTACGATCGCGTCGGTGGTGGCGACGGGTTCGCGTCGGGCATGGCGTATGCATTCCTGGCGGGCAAGTCTCCGGCCGAGGCGGTCGAGTACGGCGCCACGCACGGGGCGCTCGCGATGACGACGCCGGGAGACACATCAATGGTCACGCTGGCCGAGGTCGAGCGAGCGATGGCGGCTTCCGGGGCCCGCGTGATCCGCTGATCGAGACGAGGAGACGACCGGTATGGGTGGGGCAGCATGGGCGCTCTTTGCGGGCATCTCCTTCGGCGTCTTCCAGGCTGCGAACCGCAGGGCCAACCAGCTCATCGATCCGTACCGGGCCACCTTCGGGCTGCTCCTGGTTGCGGTCGTTGGGCTCGGTGTCTTCTCCGTCGCCACGCAGGATCTCTCGCTGCTGGCCTCGGCGCCGGCGTCCGCCTACCTCGCCTTCGGAACGGCCGGGATCATCCACTTCTTCTTCGGCTGGACGTTCCTCGGAATCAGCCAGCAGCGGATCGGCGCGGCGAACACCGGCGTGGTCACGGCGGCAACCCCGTTCATCGGCAGCATCCTGGCGGCGATCGTGCTCGACGAAGCCCTCGGACCGTTGGTGCTGTTGGCGATCGTGCTCGTGTCCGCAGGCGTGGTCCTCATTGCGCGCCGATCGGGCGCAGGCGACGGCCGGCGCCTCACCTATCCGTGGTTCGGGCTTGCGGCGTCCCTTTCGTGGGGTACGAGCCCGCTCTTCATCCGCTGGGGGTTGCAGGACCTGGCGAGTCCAGTGATCGGCGTCACCATCGGCCTGGCCTGCGCAACCGCGCTCTATGCGGTTGCGCTGATCTCGGGTAGGGCGCCGACGACCTCGGGGAGGCCTCATGGAGTTCGGCGCTGGCTGCTTCTCGGTGGGGTCCTCGTTGCGGTTGCCATCGCGGCCCAGTGGACGGCCCTGGACCTCGTCGAAGTGAACGTGGTGGTGACCCTGCAGCAAGTGGCGACACCCGTCGTCGTGATCGTGGCGCCGATCGTCGTCGGCACGGCGATCGAGCGCTGGACGTGGCGTCTCATCGTCGGGATGATCGCCGTGATCGCCGGCTCGACGATGGTGATCTGGGCAAACTAGACCGGCGGCTCCCTGCCTGCGTCGTCGCTACGAACGCCCGGGTATGATCCGGCTCCACACGAGTCCCGTACCTCAAGCGCGGGCGGCTAGGGAGGTTGATATGGCAGGTGACTACCCGCACACGATCGGTTGGATCGGCGCCGGACGCATGGGCTCAGCGCTGATCAAGCGGGTGCTCGCCAACGGCTGTGACGTGACCGTCTACAACCGAACCCGAGCGAAGGCCGAGGCCTTGGTCGAGTTCGGGGCGAAGGTCGTCGACCGTCCGGCCGACCTCGCCGACCGCGACATCGTCTTCACCACGGTGGCAGGACCGAAAGACGTCATCGAGGTGACGCTCGGCGAGAACGGGGTGTTCTCCCGTGACGACATCTGCCCGCGCATCATCGTGGACTCCACCACGATCAACCCCGAGGCATCGGTGATGCTGCGAGAAGGAGCGGCAGCGCGTGGCGCCGCGGTTGTGGCCGTCCCGGTCAGTGGCAATGCAAAGGTGGTGCGATCCGGCAGACTGACCGCCGTGGCTTCCGGTCCCGTCGAGGCCTATGAGGAGGTGCTGCCGTACCTCGACATGTACGGGGAGAAGGTCACGTACGTCGGCTCCGGGGACGAGGCACGCCTGGTCAAGATCTGCCACAACCTTCTGCTCGGTGTCGTGACACAGACGATGTCGGAGATCACGATCCTCGCCGAGGCCGGAGGGGTATCACGCGCAGACTTCCTCGAGTTCTTGAACGACAGCGTGATGGGGTCGACGTTCTCCCGGTACAAGACACCGGCGTTCGTCAACCTCACGTGGAAGCCGACGTTCACCTGGCATCTCCTCCGCAAGGACTTCGAGCTTGGCCTGGAGCAAGGCAGGGAGCTCAACGTCCCCCTGCCGACGTCGGCGATCGCCCACCAGATCGTGGTGGAGGGCATCTCTCGAGGCTGGGGCGACGAAGACTTCGCAGCCCTACTGGAACTCCAGGCCGCTGCGTCGGGCAGGACGCTGGAACCCGAGAACGTCGAGATCGACGACGGCCTGTCCGGCTGACGCGGTAGCACCGGAGTAGAGGCGGCGGCTCAGCCGCCCGTAGTCACCGTGGTCATAAGAGCGTCGCCTCGATCCGCCGGTGCTCATCGCCACCGTCTTGCTCCGAATCACCGGCTGCGCTACCTCCCCCGCGCCGGCCATGTAGGGTCGCCACGCTCCCTTTCGCCACCGACCTACAATCGATTGCGAAGGCCAACCTGGTGGCGGAGGCACGCGCGCGGACGAGGATCGCAGCGGTCCGGTCGGAAAGGAACGTGCAATCCGATCGCACGGAATCGGGACACCGAAGGGAGCATCTGATCGCGAAGGCCATCACGCTCAAGGATGTCGCACGCGAGGCCGGCGTACATATCTCGACCGCTTCGCGCGCGCTCAATGAATCAACCCGGTCGGAGGTGAGCAGCGAGACCGCTGATCGCGTGATTGCTGCAGCCGCGCTCCTTGGGTATCAGCCGCACCCGTTTGCCAGAGGATTACGAACGAACCGAACCCGGTCCGTGGGAATGGTCGTGCCGGATCTGGTCAGCCCGTTCACTCCTCCGATCCTCGCTGGCGCCCAGCACGTCCTGAGCGAGGTCGGGTACTCGCTCCTGATCGGCTCGGACGATGAGAGTTCTCCGCACGCCAAGACCGCGGTGGACACCTTCCTCGACCGGCGCGTCGATGGGCTGATCGTCGCCAACGCCCGCCTCGACTTCACTCCGCCGGAAGCCCTCATGGGTCACAACGTGCCGACCGTCCTCGTTGGCCGCTCAGTGGAGCGCAAGTCCCTCCCGGCAATCGTATGCGATGATCGGGCGGCGTTCGCCCTCATCGTGGATCACCTGGTCGCGTTGGCGCACACCAGAATCGCGCACGTCGCCGGCCCGCTTGACATCTCGACCGGCCTGTTCAGGAGGGACGCCTTCCTCGATGCGATCGCACGAGCCGGTTTGGCGACCACCGAATGCCGTGTCTTCGAAGCCGGGGCGTTTCGTTCTCGAGACGGTCGCGTCGCGTGCGATCGATTGCTGGACTCCGATGGCGCGTTCACGGCGATCGTCGCCGCCAACGATCTCCTCGCACTGGGTTGCATCGACGCGATCCGGGAACGCGGACTCGACGTTCCGAGAGATATCTCGGTCACTGGGTACGACGACATTGCTCTCGTCGATCGACTCGACCCTGCGCTCACCACGATCTCAGTCCCCTATGAGGAGATGGGTTCGATGGCCGCAGACCTCCTGCTCGATCTGATGGCCAGAGACGATCGCATCCTCGAGACCTCCTACGAGCCGATACGGTTGGCCCCCTCCCTCGTGGTCCGCTCCTCGTCCGGACCGGTTCGTTCGAAGTAGGGCGCTCACGCTTCACGCAAGCCCGGACCACAACAGGCGCAGTGCCGCGACACCGAGCACGGCGAGGACGACATACTGAAACACCTGCACGGACAACCCTCTGCCGATCCGCATCGCAATCGGCGTCACGATCACGACCGGCACACAGGCAATGATCCCGGCCGTGATCCTCGCCTCGTCGTAGCCCCCGAGGGCCGCGAGCGAAACGATCTGCATCACCCCGAGGAAGAAGAACGGAACGGACACGGCGAACACGAATTGGGAGCGATCGAGGCGAAGGCTGTGAACGTAGGTACCGACCACCGGCGCTGAGATTCCGGTAGCGCCGATCAGCACGCCGGCACCCAGTCCGGCCGGTGCAGCCAGACGGCGTGCCGTGCGATCGTCGATCTTGCGCTCCGGGTCGAGCAGGTACCAGATGATGTACAACAGCATGAAGACACCAAGAACCACGGACATGATCCGGTCATCGATGCTCACCAAGAGCCACACGCCGAGCAGTGTCCCGACCACCCCCGTGATCATCATCGGCACGAGGAACCAGCGGATGTCGGATGCAGCCGAACGGGTCTTGACCATCAGCCAGAAGTTGGCGAGCGCCGAGGGGATTGCGATCACCGCGACGGCATATTCGACACCCATGAACGACGCCAGAACCGGGATTGCCAGCATCGGGCCCCCGAGGCCGGTCACCCCTTTGGCGAAGAAGCCCAGCGCCACCGCCGCCAGCACGAGGAGGATCTCGCCGGCTTGCATCTATGTCACAGAAGCAGCGATCGACCGGTGCCGACAGCCGGTTCGGTGCATGTCAATCCCAGTTGAGGAACGCTGGTAACCGGTTCATCTTGCGGAGCGTCCCGACGATGCCGAGCGGGAAGAACAACAACACCGCAACGAGCATGGTGCCCTGGATCACGATGTTGAATTCGGTGGCTCCAAAGGCGACGAGCGACAGCTCGTTGATGGCGTAGATGAGGACGGCGCCGACAACCGGCCCCGCAACCGTCCCCTTCCCTCCGATGATGGCCATCAACACCATTTGCGCCGAGATCGCGATGGTGAAGAAGACGGTCGGCCGAACGAATGCGATCGAGTATCCGTAGATCGCTCCGGCTACGCCGACCCAGAAGGCGCTGATCGCAAATGCGGAGATCTTGTAGAGGCGGGTGGGAACGCCGGCAACCTCGGCCTTCACCTCGTCTTCGGCGATCGCGCGCAGACCCATGCCGAACTTCGAGTGGGCAACGCGGTAGGCCGTCCAGATGGCCCCCAGGGCGATGAGCAACATCGCGTAGTAGAACGGCACACGGAGCCATTCCTGCGAGAGCGGCAGAGCGGGAAGCGGAAGCCCCGCGGCGCCGCCCAGGTACTCGAAGTTGTCGGTCATGAGCAGGAACATGAACAGCAGCGCAATCGTCGAGATGATGAAGGCCGGGCCGCGGGTGCGCAGCGTGATGAACCCGGCAAGGAATCCGAGCGCCACTGCCGCCAAACCGCCCAGGGGAGCGGTGAGAAACGGGCTGATGCCGTGGTAGTAGAGCAGGACGCCTGCGACATATCCTCCGACGCCCATGAACACGCTATGACCGAGAGAGATGTAGCCGGCGAATCCGCCGAGGATGTTCCAACTCGAGCTCATCGCTACCCACATGAGAATGAGGGCGCCGAGCGTCAACACATAGTTGTAGGAGCTGATCATCGGGCGGAACAGCGGCAGAGCGAAGAGCGCGACGACGACCGCCGCCAGCACGTACCAGCGGTAGCGAGCCGGTCCAGGTGGGCGCTGGGCTTCTTGCTGTTCCGGTTCGGGGTCGGAAGGCTCAGGACCCACGGCGGCGCGGTCTTCGATCACGCTGGGGCCTCCTTGCCGAACAGCCCTTGGGGACGGATGAGCAGAATCAGGAATAGGGCCAGATAGAACGTCATGGGGCCCCACGTCGGCCCGATCTGGTCAACGACGAACGAGCTGGCAACACCGAGCACCAGGGCCCCGATGACCGCGCCCTTCATGCTGCCCATCCCGCCCAACACCACCAACGCCAACAGAACCGCAACCCACTGCCAGTGGCGGAAGGGGAAGAACGGGAAGAGGTAGCTCATCAGTGCGCCGGACGCGCCCGCAAGCGCGGTCGAGAGACCGAAGGAGATCGCAGACACCCTGCGCACGTTGACCCCAACGATCTCTGCAGCCGCGCGATTCTGCGTTGTGGCCCGAATGGCATAGCCCGTCTGGCTGTAGCGCAGGAATGCCCAGAGCGCGACCAGCAACACGATGCTCAGCAACGACGCATAGAACTGACCCTTCGGGATGAAGAGAATGTCGCCCTGGGGGAGGAACAGGCCGTCCACGATGAACGATTCGTTGGCGTATCCCGGCGCCGCCTTTCGGTAGATGCCGGTGAAGGCGAACCCGAGGAGACCTTCGACCATGATGGCGATCCCGAACGTGAGCAACACGGTCATTTCGCCGAACCTCTTGGAGCCTTCGATCCGGCGGAACAGGACCTGATAGACGGCGACGCCGAAGAGGAACATGATCGGCATGACGAACACCACCGACAGCAGCGGATCGATGCCGAGCTTCTCGAATGCAAAGAACGAGATGTAGGCCGAAGCAATGATGAACGCAGCATGGGCGAGGTTCACGATCCGCATGACGCCGAACGCCAATGTCAGACCAGCGGCCATCAGGGCGTAGACACCACCGAGCAACAGACCGAGGATCGCAACCTGGATCACATTGGTCATCTCGTCTCTCCCGTACTCGCCGCTTTGCCGAGATACAGCTCGCGAATGCGGGGGTCTTCGAGAATGCCCTCCGACGGCCCCTCGAAGCGGACGATGCCAAGGTCGAGCACCACACCCCAATCGGCGAGTTCGAGCCCGCGTTGGGCGTTCTGTTCGATGATCACCACGGTGAGGCCCATGCTCTTCAGCTGCTCGACCTGCGAGAAGATCTGCTGGGCAATCTGGGGCGCCAAGCCGAGCGTTGGTTCGTCGAGCATGAGCAGAATGGGATCGATCATGAGGGCGCGACCCATTGCCAGCATCTGCTGCTGCCCGCCGGAGAGTTTCCCGGCGTCCTGGCCTGCTCGTTCCGAGAGGATGGGGAACATCTCGTACACCCGCGCGAGACGCTCCTTGACCAGGGAGCGATCCTTCACGAGGTAGGCGCCCATGATCAGGTTCTCGCGCACACTCATCTCGGGGAACAGTGCCTGATCCTGGGGGACGAAACACACGCCGGTTGCGAGCACCTGGTCGGGTCTCCGGCGCGCCAGCGATTCGCCCCGGAACACGACGTTTCCGGTTCGTGGATGGAGTAGGCCGGCAATGACCTTGAACAACGTCGACTTGCCGGCTCCATTCGGGCCGATGATGCAGTAGGACTTGGCCTCTTCGACTTCGAGCGAGAGGCCGCGAAGAATGTCGGGCCCAGACCCGTACCCGGCGCTGACGTCGGTGATCTCGAGAATCGGCATGTCAGGCCATCCCCAGATACGCATCGAGCACGCGGCCGTCACTCTGCACCTCTTCCGGTGTCCCATGAGTGAGCACTTCGCCGTGGGCCATGACGATCACCGAGTCACTCAGATCCATGACCAGGTCCATGTTGTGCTCCACGATGAAGAACGTGATCCCCTGCTCGTTGAGCCGTCGGATCCGATCGACCATGCGTTCCAGCAGCGCCGGATTCACGCCGCCCGCCGGCTCATCGAGCATGACGAGGCGGGGGTTCGACATCAGCACCGCGGAGAACTCCAACAGCTTGCGCTGGCCATACGACAACAACTCGGCCTTGGAGTAGGCGTACTTCTCGATGCCCACGAATTCGAGGAGGTCGAGCGCTCGTTCGGTCTCCGAGTCCAACATCCGCGAGCCAAACGTGCCTCGCAGGTTCTGCGCGGACGACCCGACGACCATGTTCTCGATCAGCGTCATGTCGTCGAGCGCCCTCGTGACCTGGAAGGTTCGCCCGATGCCGAGCCGTGTCAGCTTGTGCGGCATCTTGCGGGTGATCTCGCGACCGTTGAACTTCACCGATCCGGAATCCGCCCTGATCACGTTGTTGATGAGGTTGAAAGTCGTCGTCTTGCCGGCTCCGTTCGGACCGATGAGAGAGGTGATCGTCCCTTCTTCGATCTCGAAGCTGGCATCGTTGACGGCTTGAATGCCGCCAAAACCCTTGTTCAGACCTCGCGCCTCGAGCATCGCGCCCACTACTGGCCTCCAACCGCCGCTCTGTCCGAACATCCACTCACCACTTCAGCTCCCGCCTCTCGCCGTTCGTCCCAACTGCGTGCCGCACGTCAAGCCGGTTTGAAGATGGGGCACCGGCCCGTCCGGCGCCCCATCTTCCCTGTCATTCGCTCAAATGCCGGCTTAGAACTCAGGCTTCGGGTAGACGAGGTCCACCGTGCCCGGGAATTCTCCAACCGGGTACACGAACTTGAGTTCGCCGTCCTGCCACTGCACCATGATCATGGAGCGATCGACCGGCAGCCCTCGTTCATCCCATACCCAGTCACCGAGAATGGTCTTGACCGGATCATCCGGCGTGCGGGCATGCATCCACTCGGACATCGCCACGTTGTCCGTGGAGCCGACACCGAGAATCGCCTGCTCGACTCCCTGACAGAGCGAGAATGGGATTGCTTCGTCTTCATCCGGAGCCCGCCCGAACGATTCGGTGAAGCCCTCGATGAAGTCGGTGTTCGTGTAGACCTCGCCTCCGAGCACACCCTCCCAATCGGCAAGCGGGTGCCACGCCGAATGGATGGTGACGCCGTTCGCCACGTCGCCGAGCGTCTCCTGGAACTCGGACTGCGCTCCCTGAGACATCCAGATCAGTTTCGGGTTGTACTGCACCGTCGCGAACGCGTTCATCAGTGAGATCGCCTCATCCGGCGAAGCGGTCGCAGCGACCACCATGTCGGCTTCACTGTTCTTGATCGAGTTCGCCAAGGTCAGCCAATCGGTGAACGGGACGGGCCACTGCTCCTGGTACACGACATCAATGCCCACGGTCGGGAGATACCCCTCGACGGTGACGACTTCATCGGAGTCCGGGATGGCCACCTCACCGCCGACGAGACCGGTAAC
>JAHEEL010000144.1:4610-5887 GCA_024640745.1 Actinomycetes bacterium | reverse complement strand
CGGTTTCGCCCTCACGGTTCCGCGTCCCTGCGTCCACGGCCATAGGAGTGACCTCACCGGGCGTCCGACGATGCCGAGTGGCGACGGTCAGGGCCGCTACTCGGCGGCCGAGTACTCGTCTCGAATGACGACACCGTCGTGCACCACCATCCGAACATCCGCAAGCGCAGTCATGTCCTCGAGCGGATTGCCTTCGACGACGAGCACGTCTGCGGCCTTTCCGGGCTCGAGCGTTCCGATCTGGTCGTCGAGTCCACAGACATGCGCCGCGTTCTTGGTTGCTGCCACGATGACTTGCATCGGCGTCATGTCGGCTTGGAGCATCAACTCGATTTCGGTCATGGGCATGCCTAGGTCGAAGTCGCAGTTCGGATATCCGGAGAAGTCCGTCCCGAGTGCCACGTTGCCGCCCGCCTGGGAGAACGCTCGAAGGTTGTCCACGGCCGTTCTCACATTGCCGGTGCAGTTTTGCAGCTCGAGCGTCGGCTCCCAGTAGACGTTGTCGTCGATGGCCTCGGCGACGAGTTCCTCCGGGAGCACGTCGTAGACCATGTGGGCGAGGTCGTCGACCCCGGCTTCGAGTGCGTACTCGAGATGCACACTGAGCAGGATGTGCGCTGCGACGCGGGCCTGTCTGGCATGCGCGGCTTCGACCATCGCCGTGATCGTGCTTGCGGTCGGGACGTGGCCATGTGTTGGTTCGTCGATGTAGACCTTGACGAAGTCGGCCCCCTCGTCTAGCAGCGCGTTGATCGTCGGCTCGGCCTCGTCGGGCGAGGTCACCGCGTACCAACCGTCACGTACTGCGAACGGAGCGCTGATGATCGGCCCTGCGGCAACCAATCGCGAGTACGTGGCGTTGTCGGACGCCTCGTCGCGGAAGGCGAACAGCTCTGAAAGCGTGCCGCACGCATAAGGACAGATCCCGTCGCGCGGCGGTGGCGGAATCCCGGTGTCGTCCTGGACCCAGGCCCCCGTGTCCCGGACGGTGGTCACGCCATCGTGCGCCCACGCTTCCAGGCGTTCCTCGTCATAGGCTCCGTGGACGTGGGCGTTGATGAAGCCCGGCAGCACGGTCGCACCCTGCACGTCGACCGTCGGCGTGTTCGGCGAAACCGAGATCTCATCGCGCGTTCCCACCGCAGCAATGCTCTCCCCATCGATCACAATCACCGCGTCCGAGACTGCGTCGGCTCCGGTGCCGTCGATCAGCGTCGCATTGATAAGGGCCAGCGAACCGGAGACCCGGATCGCCGAAGTCGCAGTCGGCGCAACGG
>JAHEEL010000144.1:0-4600 GCA_024640745.1 Actinomycetes bacterium | reverse complement strand
TCACCGCACGCCGCCACGACCAGAACTGCAGCAGCGGTCACCAACCGGACCCCGTTCCCGAGCGCCACGACCACTCCTTGTTGCGTGCCGACCCGACACGCCAACCGTCTCACGGATTCACTACACCCGCCAGAGCCGATCGCCCTCTTCGCTGTTTCGCCCGATCGACAGCGACCGTCCAGGACCGATGGGTGAAGGGCGTCGGGAGAACGCGACCGGCTGCTGCTGCCGAGTGGGGGAGTCGGATCGAGTTGACGCAATTGTGTGGCCGGTCCGGGGACGAAGGCGCGTAGGCTCGCGGGTATGCAACTGCGCAGGCTTGGCTCATCGGGTCCCGAAGTGAGCGTCCTCGGCCTCGGGACGATGACCTTCGGCAATGAAGCGAACGAGGTCACATCGCACGCAATCCTCGATCGGTATTTCGACGCCGGCGGCCGGTTCATCGATACGGCCGACGTGTACACCCGTGGTGTGTCGGAGGAATACATCGGCCGATGGCTCGCGGACAGGGGAGCGCGCGACGAGATGGTTCTGGCGACGAAGGCTCGGTTCGCGATGAGCGACGATCCGGCCGATCGAGGTGCCGGGCGGGACTACCTGCAGCGGGCACTTGAAGCGTCCCTGCGGCGGCTCGGGGTCGACCACGTCGACCTCTATCAGATCCATGCCTGGGATCCGCTCACCCCCGTCGACGAGACCATGGAGGCACTCAACGGCTTCGTCGCTGCAGGCAAGGTCCGATTCGTCGGCGTGTCGAATCATCTCGCGTGGCAGCTCGAGCGTGCGGCACAGGTGTGCGAGCGAAACGGATGGGCTCCCGTTGTCTCCCTCCAGCCCCAATACAACCTGCTCGCACGCGACATCGAGCTCGAGCTGGTGCCGCTGTGCATCGACCGCGGGATCGGCCTCCTGCCGTGGTCGCCGCTCGGTGGAGGCTGGCTGACCGGAAAGTATCGGCAGGACACCGATCCCGCCCCATTGTCACGGCTCGGCGAGGATCCGACGCGAGGGCTTGAGGCGCTCAGCGTTCGCGACACCGACCGAACGTGGGCCATCCTCGATGTCGTCCGGCAGATTGCCGAGCGACGCGGAGTCACGATGGGTGGGGTTGCCATCAACTGGCTGCTTCGCCGCCCGATGGTCGGCTCGGTTCTGATCGGATGCCGCACGACCGCTCAACTCGAGGAGAATCTGGCGGCACTCGAGTGGGACCTCACCGACGACGAGTTGGTGGATCTCAACACGGTCAGCGCACCAGGAATCCCCGCCTATCCACAGGGATTCCTGGAGAACGAAGCCGGGATGGACATCTGGGAGAGACTTCGGACCCGAATCCACAAGGCCTACTAGGACCCGTCGGCGCCGAGCGCCTCCGAAGGCCGGTACGGAACGAACCGGCAATACCGGTGCCCGCGTCCAAACCCTTCGGATCGCTGGTGCCATCGATGGAGGGCGGATTGCTGGGTAATCGATGGGAATGCTTGCGAACCGGGTTGATGAGCGGCCGCTCGCCATGCCGGCGAAGCGAACGGTCTGCCGGACATTGGTGTGCCGCTTGCGTGACCGTCTTGGCAGGCACAATGACGCCATGTTCTCGGTCGCCACATGAGCCGCTCCTAAGCTCGGTCCGGTGACGAGCGACGTACCCCATATCGGGACCCTCCGGGAGAAGCCACTTCACGCCTCGTTGAAGCGGTGGTACTCCCGACCCGGTGACCGGGTTGAGGTCGCCGTCGATGGTTTCGTGATCGACCTGATGCGGGACGACTTGCTCATAGAGGTGCAGACCCGCAACTTCTCTTCGATGAAGACGAAGGTCGCAACGCTGCTCGACCTCGGCCACACCGTGCGCATCGTCCATCCGATCGCCGTCGACAAATGGATCGTCAAGGTGGCCGGCGACGGTACGGTCCTCAGCAGAAGGCGGTCCCCCAAGCACGGCACCCCCGTCGATGTCTTCGCCGAACTGGTGAGCTTCCCCAACCTCCTGGTTCACCCGAACCTGGCCATCGAAGTGCTCCTGACCGAGGAAGAGGAGTACCGGCGGCACACACCCGATCGCTCATGGCGTCGCAGGGGGTGGACGGTCGAGGAACGTCGACTGGTCGACGTGGTGGGCACGGTGCCGATTCGCGACGCCGAGGACCTCGCTGCGCTGCTGCCCGTCGGGTTGCCTGAGCCGTTCACCACGGCCGATCTCGCTCTACGACTGGGGCGGTCTCGCCGCGTCGCACAGCAGATGGCTTACTGCCTGCGCATGGCCGGTGCCATCGACGCCGTCGGCAAGAGCGGCAATGCTGTGGAATACCGGTCCTGCGAGCGCGAGAACTCGGCGAGGTAGACGACGCATGATCATGGGGCGGCCCGCTCAACCGCCTTGGGTTCGCCTCATAGAGAACCGTCCGGGGTCCTACAAAGGCGGACCGCGCCCTGATGGCTGTTGTGAACGTCGAGTGGGTTCGCGGGCCCAGTGGACCGGGACCGGCGGCGCGTAGCGTTTGGTTTGTGGAGTTTTTGGTGCCTGGCCCGATCGATCTACGACGGGGATTGGCGCGCCGCCGAGCTACAGGGCCGGTCCATGACGCTCGAAGACGCCGCCCGGCTCGTGGCTGCCGAAGCAGGATCGAATCGAGAACCGCGACATGCCGCCGAGGACTCCGCCTCATCCCACTGACCACTCCCGCGGAGCGGCGCAATGACCATCGTTGTCGCAGACGGCGTGGGACTGGTGTGACGTTTGCCTCTGGCGGGTGCTGCGGCGCGGGACGGAGCATCTGAGATGAGTCTTTCCTGAAGGTGCTCCGTGGCACTTCCGATCCCGAAGTGGGCCGTGCGCGTGGGGTTCGCGTTCCTGAACCTGAAGGCAACTCCTCGGGCCAGGCTCCGCTACCGAGGCAACTACCACGACGTCGAGGGCGAAGTGATCGACATCGATACGGCGCACGCTCTGCTTGGAGGACCTTCCACATGCGGGTGCTGGGAGCAGGGACGGACCGAGCAGTGCGTCCTCTTTCGACCGGTCAACCTGGGAACGCGAAACGGCAAACAGTTCATGACGAGCGAGGGAGGCATGGGACGATGAGTGAAAGCATTGAGCATGAGGGCGCCCGACAGGCAAGAGAGGCCGAGGCGTGTGTCCCGACGGCGAGCAGGACCCTGGTGATCGTCACGTCACAAGTGGTGGTGATCGTTGCCCTCGTCGTGCTGTGGTCGCTGCTGCGGAGGCGCCGAGCCGGCGAGTGATGCGGACCACGGGGTTGGACGGCTCGGTGAGATGAGGCACTGATGGCGACCGTTGTGGATGTCCAGCATCTCGAGAAGCGCTACGGAAGCTTCACCGCGGTCGAGGATGTGACGTTCTCGGTCGATGAGGGTGAGATCTACGGGATCCTGGGTCCGAACGGAGCGGGCAAGACGACCACGGTCGAGTGCCTGCAGGGTCTCCGGAGAGCCGACGGTGGGGAACTCCGGGTGCTCGGCCACGACCCGCTCACCGACGCCGAGCAGCTGCGACGCCACATCGGATCCCAGCTCCAGGAGTCGGCGCTGCCGGACCGGATGAAGGTGTGGGAGGCCCTCGACCTGTTCTCTTCGCTGGTTCCCGAAGGTCCGCCCTGGCCGACCGTCATGGAGGAGTGGGGCCTCGGTTCGAAGCGGGAGGCGAAGTTCGGCAACCTGTCGGGCGGTCAGCAGCAGCGGCTCTTCGTCGCACTGGCGGTCGTGAATGCCCCGCGGCTGGTCTTCTTCGACGAGATGACGACCGGACTCGATCCGATGTCCCGCCGGGTCACGTGGGATCTCGTCCGCAAGGTGCGCGAGCAGGGCACCACCGTCGTGTTGGTGACGCATTTCATGGATGAGGCAGAGGAGCTGTGCGACCGGATTGCCGTGATCAACGACCAGCGAGTCGTGGCGATCGACACGCCGGGAGGCCTCATCCGGCGTTTCGGAGGGCGTGCCACGGTCACGTTCTCGACCGACGCCGTCGATCTTGGATTCCTCCATTCGATCGAAGAGGTGGATGGTGTGAGCCGGGAGGGTCGACGCGTGACGGTCAGCGGGCACGGGGCGGTGCTCGCGAGCGTCGCAGCCGGCCTCGTAGGACACGGGATCAAGCCCGTCGATCTCGCCTCGCACCGGGCCAGCCTCGAGGACGTCTTCCTCACCATTACCGGCGTGGAGGAGTGACATGCAGACGTTCTTGAAGCTGTCGTGGGTGAACCTCAAGCTCTTTCTCAGAGAGCCGCTGACCGTGGTGTTCTCCCTTGCCCTGCCGCTGATCATCCTGTTCGTGCTCGGGGGAGTCTTCGGCAACGAGACGTCCCAACCGGGGGAGGAAGTCGTGTTTCGCGGCATCGGGCCGATGAGCTACTACGTGCCGGCATATGTCGCATTGGTGATCGCCTCCGTCTGCGTGATCAGCATCCCGACGCATCTCGCCTCCGACCGCGAGCGAGGCGTGTTGAAGCGGCTGCACGCCTCGTCGGTGAGCGTGTGGGCCGTGGCGGGTGCGGAGGTCGCCGTCGCGTGCGTGCTCTCTGTCGTCAGCGCCGTGATCCTGCTGGTTGCCGCCTGGGCTGTCTACGACTTCGATCCGGCT
>JAHEEL010000010.1:14774-21854 GCA_024640745.1 Actinomycetes bacterium | reverse complement strand
CAGAGGCCGACCGCGAACGCGGCGGCGGCGAATACGGCGGCGGCGAACACGCCGACGAGGGGCTTGAGATGGAACCCGCTGGGTCCCGTGGATGTGAGGGTCATGTGCCTGCTCCTCCTTGCCCGGCCGCCTCCCGAGGCCTCCTGCCCCGGATCGGTGATGGCCGTTCCTCTCGAACACCGTCAGCATCCGCGGGGCGCGTCAAGGGGGCGTCAAGGCCCGGGCATTCGATGTCAAAGGAATGTCAACCTCACGACGAGCGAGCCACGGACGGGTGGCATCTGGAGCGCGAGTGGAGGAGACAACAAACTTGAAACATCTCCCAACTATCGGCTCATGCGCCGTGGAAGCGGGTCGTTGAGGTGAGCCCGCGCTCTTCGAGCTACCAGTGGTCGGCCAGCCGATCGAGCACGCGGCTCCAGGCCTCGTCGAAGTAGTCCAGGTAGGCGTCCCAGTCCTCGCCTTCGAGGAAGCCGGTGTGCACGAGACG
This sequence comes from Actinomycetes bacterium, assembly GCA_024640745.1. Classification (GTDB taxonomy): domain Bacteria; phylum Actinomycetota; class Acidimicrobiia; order Spongiisociales; family UBA5794; genus JAHEEL01. Next base: position 21,364 of record JAHEEL010000010.1, on the reverse strand, counting down.
AACGCGGGTGGCGCCGTCACTCAGCCTGGTGAACGTGATCACCACCCAAGTGTGTGTCTCTCTGAGAGCGAGATGTGGTGGCGCATTCCAGGTGAACGCAACCATCTCGCCGGGGACGTACGCCAGATACCGACATCCCTCGCTACCGCGCGACCCCTCCGGCGCATCGGTCGAGAACAGCAGCTCGAATGGTCCCCCGATGCGGAGTTCGATCCTGGTGGCCGGCGGATTCCACCACGCCGCGATTCCGTCGGCCGACGCCCAGGCCGCCCATACCTCGCCGGCGCCGGCGGCGACGACGGTCTCCTTCACCACGGATCGGATGTCACTCCCGGTTGCGGCGATCGACGTTATGTCGATCGAGTGTGCTTGATGGGTCACGCGTCGTCCTCCAAATGCGGTCGTGATCGAGCCTATCGGTCCGTCGACCGGCACGTGACCGCCGGTTCGCCCGGCTTCAGGTACGGTGGCGATTCGTCGATGATTCTGGCTCGCCATCCACAGGGAGAGAAGGCGAATGCGCAAGGTTCTCACGGTCGCAGCTGCGGTCCTGCTGATCGTTCCGGCATGCACTTCCGCATCGACGGATACCACCGCTGCGGGACCCGACGCCACGGAGACGACTGCTGCGGGAGCAACCATCACGACGGCGCCGCCAGCAGCGACGACCGAGCCGGCATCGGCGGGGACGCTCGACGATCCGATACCGGCCGGCACGTGGGCCACCGTTGGCGCGGTAGACGCCGTCGTGCTGGCGACCCAGCCGGATGCAACCGAGGTGGTGCTCGCCGACAACGAATTCAATGAGGAACCGGCGCCGGGGAATCGCTTCGTGATATGGCGCGTCGCCGTGGCAAACGTCGGGGATGAGCCAACGCCGTTGATCGCCGAGCTGTCGTTCTCCGTGGTGGGGCCGTCGGCCGTGGCGTACGACGCATCGTCGTACTGCGGCGTCATACCGGACGAGTTCGACGCGTTCCGCGAGGTCTTCCCCGGCGGAAGGGTCGAGGGGAACCTCTGCTGGGAGGTTGCGGACGAAGACGCCGACGACCTCGTCCTGCTCATCGACGAGTTCGCCCTTTCGGGTGACCGGGCAGTGTTTGCGGCCGCCGACAGCGATGTCGCGCTTGCGGTCGACTACCCGATTCCGGCCGTGCCCGACACCGACGGTCCGCTCGGGTCACGAGGGAACCCGCTCCCGCTCGGCGAGACCGTCACCGTTGCCGACTGGAATATCGCGGTCACGGGTGTGATCGAAGACGCGACCGCCGTCGTACTGGGCGAGAACACGTTCAACGAGCCGCCTGCCGACGGGCGCCAGTTCTTCATCGTGGCGATCGAGGCGACCTACGACGGCGCGGCATCGGACATGCTGTTTGCCTCAACCCTCTTCAACGTCGTGGGCTCCCGGGCCGTCTCGTACACCGGCGCGGACAGCTGCGGTGTGGTCCCAAACGAGCTCGACGCTTTCTCGGAGGTCTTCCCCGGCGGGACGGTGGCCGGAAACCTGTGCTGGTCGGTGCACAGCGACGATGTCGATGGTCTTGTCTTCTATCTGCAGGAATCGTTTGCGTTCGACAGCGAGCCCACGTTCGTCGCGCTGCGCTGAGGTTGCCTCGAGATGTGAACGTAGACGCTCCCGCGCTCAACGGTCTTGGCGCGGCTCTGCGTTGTGGATCTCGACCGGGCGAATCTCGCCGGCCGGGGCGAAGCCGAAGACCCACCCGTAGAAGGACAACTCCGCCTCGGCGGATCGCTCGATGTTCTCGGCCTTGCGGAAACCGTGGCCCTCACCCTCGAAGGCCAGGTACGCGTGGGGGATGCCCTTGCGGTCGAGGGCCTCGACCATCATCTCCGCCTGGTCGGGCAGGACGACCTTGTCGTCGAGGCCCTGCAGGATCAGCATCGGTTTCGACAGCCGCTCTGTGTGGTGCACCGGTGACCGCTCCCGATAGCGGTCGGCCATCGCCGGATAAGGCCCGATCATCGAATCCAGGTAGCGGGATTCGAACTTGTGCGTGTCGGCGGCCAGGGCGGCGATGTCTGTTACGCCGAAGTACGACGTTCCCGTGGCGAACGTGTCATGGAACGTCAAGGCGCACAGGGTCGTGTAGCCGCCGGCGCTGCCGCCGCGGATCGCCATGCGATCCGGATCGACCAGGCCCTGATCGGCCAGATACCGGGCGGCGGCGATGCAGTCGTCGGTGTCGATGATCCCCCACTCGCCGCGAAGGGCGTTTCGGTAGGCGCGCCCGTACCCGGCCGAACCGCGGTAATTGACATCTACTAGTGCGAATCCACGGCTCGTCCAGAACTGGCGGCCCAGTGAAAGACCCGGGCTCGTTGCTCCGGTGGGGCCGCCGTGCGACCACACCACCAGCGGCGGCAGCTCTCCCTCCGGCGCTGCAAAGTCGGGGTTGACGGGCGGGTAGTAGTACGCATGCGCGATGGCGCCGCCGGTGGTTGGGAACGTGATCGCCTGCGGGCGGCTGACGTATCGGCGATCGATATCGACCGAGAGGGAGCTGCGAACGACCAGCTCCTCGCCGGTGGCCGGATCGATGCCGACCACGGCAGCGGGTTCGGTGTCACCGGCGGCCACCGTCCACACGCGTCCTGCGGCGACCGCCACCGTGGACGAGATGACATCGCGTCCGCCATGGACGTCCGAGAGCGCTCCGTCGTCGAGGACACCGACGCGTGAGCGGCCGTCCTCTTCGTAGATCGCGACGATCCCGGTGTCGCTGAGGAAGGCGTAGTGGCGATACCCGAATTGCCATTGCGGTGCGCCGAACTCTGCATCCATCGGACAGACCGCAGTGATTGTGCCCGATTCCTCCAGCCGGTAGAGATTCCACCAGCCGGTGCGGTCAGAGATGAAGTGCAGCCGTCCATCGGGGCTCCACTCTGGTTGGATGATCGACTCGTCCGGCCCACCGGCGACCCGGGTCGCCCCGCCGACCGTACCGTCGGCTGCAAAGTCGGCGACCCACAGCTCGGTCCCGTCCCACGGCATCTGCGGATGGTCCCAGGTCAGCCAGGCCAAATGCGTTCCGTTGGGGGACACCCGCGGCGATGAGAGGAAGTCGTGGCCCCCGGCGATCGCACGCGGTGGAGCCGAGCCGTCGATCGGAAGCACCACGAGCTCGGTAGTGGCTTCGCCGTTGGGAATGTGATGCTCACGGATGCAGATCACGAGCTCCCGGTGGAGTAGCAGGTCCGCGTATCGATCGCCGGCCGGCACATCGGGTTCGGGTGTGATCGGGTACGGCTCGTCGGCGCCGAGTCGGTAGACCCGCTGATCGCTGAAGCTGGACGAGACCACGATGCCGTCGCGCACGGCGTAGGCCCCTCCGCCGTATTCGTGGGCACGGGTGCGGGAGTTGAATCCTGCGGGGGAGACGTCCTCGACGTTGCCCTCCGGTGTGCGCCGCACGATCACGCTCCGGCCGGCTTCCGAGGGTCGTGACTCGACCCAGTACACATCCGCGCCATCGGCGGAAACGTCGGTGAAGCCGACTCCGGCTTGTGTCAGCATCGCGGGCGAGATCGGCGAAGTCCAGGCACCGTAGGGGGCGGTGAGGGTCACGAGTCTTCCTTTCGTTTGGCCGCAGGCTAGGACGGCGGTCCGGCGTGAGTCGGATCAGAACAATGGGCCTCTACCCCTGGACAATCACGGCGAGGCGTGTGGGGGAGCGCGCCCGGCGTCCGTGTCGACTCCGAAGTTGCTGTGGCCGAGAAGGAGAAGCGTGCGCGGCGCGACATCGAAGCTCGGCGACGGCTGAAGTGCCGAGGAAATGGTCATCGGGAGTCGGCGTCACCCGTGCTCCGTGCGTTGGGTTGGGCAGGACCCGGGGGAGATAGAGGAGACAATGAGTATCACCGTGGTTGAGGCGGCGCAAGACGTCTTCCTGGTGGTCGGTCCGGAGACCAACTGGTGCCTGATCCGCGACGCAGATGCGATCACACTCGTCGACGCGGCATGGCCAAACGACTATCCGCTCGTCGCCCAATCACTGCACGAGATCGGGGCGACCGCTGCCGAGGTTGAAGCCGTGGTGCTCGCCCACGCGCACCCTTCATGTCGGTGTCGCGGAGCGGATCCGCAGAGAGCAGGGGACGACGGTGCATGCGCATCGAACAGAGGTTGGGCACGCCACCGGGGAGTACCAGGAGCGGGTCCAGACCATCCAACTCGTTGCGAGGATCTGGAGGCCGTCGGTGATCTCGTTTGTTCGCACGGCGATGCGCGGTGGTTCCGAGCCGGACGCGGTAGCCGAGGTCAAGGCGTTCGGGGAGGGGTACCTCGATGTGCCCGGTCACCTCGCGGCGATTCCGACGCCCGGTCATACGAGCGGACACTGCTCGTTCCATCTCCCCGACCACGGCATCGTCATCACCGGCGACGCGCTAGTCAATCGGAACGTGCTCACCGGCAAGCCCGGACCCAGGCTCATGCCCCGAATCTTCAGCCACGACTGGGAACAGGCCGCACGTTCCCTCGACGAACTGGCCGCCATTGACGCCGATGTGCTGCTCCCCGGCCACGGAGAGCTGCTCTACCTGTCTCCGGCATATGCGGTGCAGCAAGCCAGGGAGCTTCTGGAGACTGGGGGATGGTGGGACCGCTGAGCGGGCAAGACGGCGGTGCGACAGGGTTGACGAAACGGGAGCCGCCTGCTTCAGATCCTGTGTCGTCGTTTGACTGAGGTCGGGTGCCTTGGATCTCGCGTTGCTCGGCGCCCGCTCGGTCGGTGACCGATGCGGATGCTCGCAGGCAATCCGCTATCCGACCGCCTCGGCGTCCTGCGATCGGATCGTCACGCGTTCGACTCCGGCGTCGGCTGAGTCGTAGATGTCGAGGAGCTGGATGCGCGCGGCTTGGATGCGCGAGGCGATGACGTTGGCGAGGATCCGCATCATCTCGTAACCGAAAGCAGGATCCTCATCCATCTTCGCCCGCAGGCGCTCCGCGTTGACCTTGATCGCCGTGACGGGACCCAACGCGACGGCGTCGGAGGTGCCCTGGTAGGGCGGGAAGAGCCATGACCATCCGACGATCTCACCGCCGTGGACGGTCTCGATGGTGCGCGACTCGTTACCGCGGATGTAGAGCTCGATGGCGACGTCACCCTTGGTGATGAAGAAGCACGCTTCGGCGTCCTTCCCCTCGCGGACAATCCTGCTTCCGCGCTCGAATGAGACGAACGAGGCGCCACAGCTCCTGAGGGTGGCGATGTGCTCATCGCTCATCGTTGCCGCAAAGGGGTGGCTCCTGAGTAGGTAGTCGATGTCCGTCATGCAATACCTCCACGAGAATGGTGGGCTGCCGCTCGCGCGCCCCACGGCGAGGAGGCGCTGCCGAATCCAGCGAGACGAGGCGACCACTGAGCGGCTTGGTGATCGAGTGATCTCATGCGCGACGCTCCATCTCGGTGTCCAGCCTGCTCCCGCGGAGACCTCGCAGGTAGGGGCGTTCGTACCATTGCGATGAGCCGGACCCGACGTTTGGCCAAGGCAACGAAGGGATCTCACCGTCACCGCATGTGCCGCGCGTCACAAAGTGACCAATGGCCCGATCCGCGTTCGCGCCTTGTGAGGCACGATCGACAGTGAGGATCAACATGGCGCCGAGCCGCAAATCGCCGGCACTCGGAGTCCAAGCGTGGAACCTCGGCGTTGCCGGCAAGTCGGGAACCGACCCCTCTCCCGTGTCACCGTTCGTCATCGTCGGCCTTGGGAATGAGATCGCCTCGGACGACGGCGTCGGCCTTTTCGCCGCCGATGCGCTCGCAGTGAGGTTCAGCGATCGCGACGACGTCGAGGTCATTGCGCTGCCGTGGGCCGGGTTCGCACTCCTCGATGTGCTGCGCGACCGGAAGCGCGCGGTGCTCATCGACAGCCTCGCTACCGGTGCTCGTCCTCCCGGCACCGTCGTGCGGCTCGACGAGGGCGACTTCGGCGGCTCGGTACGGCTCAACTCGTTTCACGACATCAACTACCCGACCGTCATGGCCCTCGGACGGAGCATGGGATGGGAGATGCCGGAGAAGGTGGCGATTTGGGGCATCGAAACGGCGATCACCGACGAGTTTGGCGAGGAACTCACCCCCAATGTGGCGCACGCCGTCGGCGTGGTTGCCAATCAAGTAGTGGCGTTCATCAACGGAGCCGACGCCGCAATCGACGAAAGGCCGGATGTGCCGTGAATACGCAATACGCCGACCCGCGCTCGGGAGCGATAGCGCCGGGAGTGCTCTCCAAGAGCGAACGAGAGCTGAGAGACGCCTTCCTCGCAGAAACCGACCGCATCCCCGGTGGGGCGCGCCTCGAGAGCTGCATTCAGTGCGGTACCTGTACGGCGTCGTGCCCGGTCAGCTACGCAATGGACTACATGCCGCGGCAAGTCATCGGGATGTTCCGCGCCGGCGGCATCGAGGACTTGCTGGAGAGCCGAACGATCTGGGTCTGCGCCTCCTGCTACCAATGCACGACACGCTGCCCGGCGGACATCCAGATCACCGACCTGATCTACTCGCTCAGGCGAATTGCGATCGAGCAAGGCATCTTCCCGAGGCGGTTTCCGACGC